>NZ_JBHTSL010000015.1:0-84560 GCF_042795115.1 Arthrobacter sp. NPDC056493
TAGCTGTTCAGGGCGTTCCCGGCGCTGGGAACGCCCTGAACTGCTACCCAGTTGGGAGGGGCGGGAATATCCCGGCGCCGGGGACGTTGAGGGCAGTACATGCAAATGCATGTAAATCAGGTACACTGTTTAGTGCAGGCCCGAACAACTTCGGCGAACGGAAGGCTCATCATGCAGATCGGCGTATTCAGCGTCAGCGACATCACCCAGGACCCCACCACGGGCCGGACCCCCACCGAGCACGAGCGCATCAAGGCCTCCGTGGCGATCGCCAAGAAGGTCGAAGAGATCGGCATGGACGTCTACGCCATCGGTGAGCACCACAACCGGCCGTTCTTCTCCTCCTCCCCCACCACCACGCTCGCGTACATCGCCGCCCAGACCGAGCGCATCACGCTGTCCACGGCCACCACACTGATCACCACGAACGATCCGGTCAAGATCGCCGAGGACTTCGCCATGCTGCAGCACCTCGCCGACGGCCGCGTGGACCTGGTGCTGGGACGCGGCAACACTGCTCCGGTCTACCCCTGGTTCGGCAAGAACATCCAGGACGGGATCGAGCTCGCCATCGAGAACTACAGCCTGCTGCGCAAGCTGTGGGATGAGGACACCGTCAACTGGTCAGGTAAGTTCCGCACGCCGCTGCAGAACTTCACCTCAACCCCGCGCCCGCTCGACGGCGTGGCCCCCTTTGTATGGCACGGCTCCATCCGCACGCCTCAGATCGCCGAGGTGGCGGCGTACTACGGCGACGGTTTCTTCGCAAACAACATCTTCTGGCCGAAGGAGCACTATCAGCAGCTGATCAGCCTGTACCGCGAGCGCTACGAGCACTACGGCCACGGCAAGGCCGACCAGGCGATAGTGGGGCTGGGCGGACAGTTCTTCATGCGGAAGAACTCCCAGGATGCCGTCAGGGAATTCCGGCCGTACTTCGACAACGCCCCCGTCTACGGCCACGGCCCGTCGCTGGAGGACTTCACGTCCCAGACCCCGCTGACCGTCGGCAGCCCGCAGGAGGTCATCGAGAAGACCCTCACGTTCCGCGAGTTCTTCGGCGACTACCAGCGCCAGCTGTTCCTGATCGACCACGCAGGCCTGCCGCTGAAGACCGTCCTGGAGCAGCTGGACCTGTTCGGCGAGGAGGTCCTGCCGGTGTTGCGCAAGGAGTACGCGGACCGCACGCCCGCCCACATCCCGGCTCCGCCCACGCACGCCGGACGCGTTGCCGCACGGATCGCGGCCGACGGCGCCGCAGGTGAGGGCGCTGCCTCAGGTGCGGCGATCGGTCAGGACACTGCAGGCCAGGACACAGCCGCTGCCGAGTCCTCCCCGGCGGAGTCGCGGTGACACCCCGGGCCGCCCCGGCGGCGTCCGGGCCGTCGATGTCTACAGTCCGGCTGGCGGCCGAAACCTGGGAGTCCCTGTTCCGCGCCCAGGTGGCAGTGATGCGCAGGCTGCAGTCCGGCCCCGCTTTCCGGAACCTGGCGGTCAACGAGTACGACGTGCTGTTCACCCTGTCGCGGTGCCCGTCCGGGTGGCTGCGCCTGAACGAACTGAACGACAACGTGCTCCTGAGCCAGTCCAGCCTGAGCAGGCTGGTGGACCGGCTGGAGAAACGCGGCCTCGTGGAGCGCATGCCGTCCCCGGACGACGGCCGGGGCGTGCTGCTGAAGCTGACGGAAGAGGGCGCGGCACTGCAGAAGGAAATCGGCCGGGAGCACGTGCGGGACATCGCCGAGCTTGTTGCCCCGGCCCTGACGGCGGCGGAGCAGCGGGAACTGCTGCGGCTTACGGAGAAGCTGCGCGCGTCCCTGCCGTCCCGTTAGCGGGAAGTCCCGTTAGTCGCTGCCGTCCCCTTAGCGGACGGCGGTGACGGCACCGCCGTCGGACGACCGACGGCGGGAGGCCGGGGCCGCCGTCGTTCGCGCCGCCCGCGCTGCGCTCAGCGGATGACGGCCGGCTTGTCCGGATCCTCCACCGGCAGCTCGCCGTCGACCGTGGCGGAGACCCGGATCTCCCGGAGGGACAGGCTGCCGCCCACGGTGGACAGGAAGGCTGTATCCGAAGAGTCGCGGCCGGCGGTGATGCGCAGCATGGCGTCCCTGGGCGCCAGGCCGGTGGGGTCGATCACGTGCCATGCCCCGTTGACATGGGCCTCGGCCACGGCATGGAAGTCCATCGGGGAAAGGCCGGGCGCATACACGGCCGCCAGCCGTGCCGGCACGTTCTTGGCACGCAGCAGCGAGATCGCCAGGTGCGCATAGTCCCGGCACACGCCCCGCCGGTTCAGGAGGGTTTCCACAGCGCCGTCCGTTCCGCGGGAGGAACCGCTGACATAGCGCAGTTCGTTGAAGACCCACTTCCGCACGGCCTGCAGGAGCTCCCCGCCCTGTAGCCCGCCAAACTCCGCATAGGACGTGGGAAGCAGCCGGTCCGACTCCGCGTAGCGGCTGGGCCGGACGTAGCGGATCAGCTCCATCAGCGAGGCATCCTCGGGTTCGGCACGGCCGCCGACGGTCGCGGAGTAGTCAACCGTCACCTCCGTGGGGTCGGCAAACTCCATGTAGTGGAACCTGCCGCCATGATGGTCCGAAAGCTCGGTCAGCGGAACCTGTTCCCCTCCCGCCGTCACGCTGAGGTCCTCCTCAAAGGACGTGTAACCGGCGTTCCTCGCCACGGAGATGGCCATCGCCACCTTGGTGTCGGCCACAGTCTTGAATACCAGGCGGGCAGCAACAGTTCGTTCCATGGGTCTCCGGGGTGTGAGGCGGCGGCGTCGGTCAGTCGCGGCTGCGGGCTGGGGTGTGCCGGAGACGCAGCGGGACTAGCTCTTGATCTCCAGAGACATTAGCATCCGCTGGACGTTGGCGAACTCGGAGCCCTTGTTGACGTAGCCGGCGGCCTGGTCCAGGGTGTCGAAGGCTTTGGCCGGAGCCACTTTTTCATCCGGCGCGAACGCCTTGAGCGAGCGCACGTCGCTGAACGAGTAGTTCCCCTTGCCCGCGAGGCCCTGCACCACGTTCTGCAGCTGGCACGCCTTGGAGTCGGCGCCGCCTACCAGATTGGTGATGCCGTAGGAGCCAAAGTAGCGGTAGCCCTGGATCACCCTGAACACCACGTGCGGATCGATGGTCCCCTGCCCGCCGCTGTGCGGCAGCTCCACGGGGACACTGCTGACGACGACGTAGGGCTTGCGGGCGGATGCGGCGCAGGTCGCCGCGTTGGTGTTGGGAAGGCCCGTCTGGAGGGTGGCCAGATACGTGCCTTCCTTGTCCTTGACTTCGATCTTCACGGCGCCGGGAAGGGTTCCCTTCTCAGGTTCCACCGACTGGGCAATCCAGTCCTGCGGAAGCTCGAAACTCACGGTCTTGGCAGGATCGGTGAAGATCTTCCATGCCGCTGCCGTGGCACCGGGCGAGGCTGTGGCACCGTCCGGCGCGGTGGAGGAGGGGTTCGCGGTCCCGGAGCCCGCACCGCTCGCCGGGCTGGTGCCCGGCTCCGCCGTCCAGGCCGGCGCACCTTTGCCGTCGCTGCTGCAGCCGGCCAACAGTCCCGCCGTCAGCAGCATGACGGCGGCGATGCCCGTACGTCCAGAGGCCGTGATCCCTGTCATGGCTCCAGCCTAGCCGGGACCCCGGACACCACCGGGTTGCCGGTCAGCGTTTCGACCATGAATTAGCAACTAGGCTGAGGTCATGGACGAACATGAGCTGGATGCAGCCGAGCAGACCCTGGCGAACATGTCCGCCCTCGACATTGCCGACTGGCGGTTGCGCACCTTCGCCCTCTACGACACGGTGCGCAAGATCGCCGCGGACAGCCCTGCCGAAGCCCACGCCTACTGGCGCCAGGAGCGCGACCGCATGTTCGGAACACACGCAGCGTCGGCACTGACGGCCGAGGCCAAAGCGTCCTTCTACGGACTCAAGACGGCAGACTACGATCCCATCTACCGCTTCTACGTCCCCCTGACCAAGGAGGGCGCCGGGCGGGAAATGACCGTGGAAACTGGAACAGACGGCCAGGTGCGGTTTGTCCGGCTGGGTACGTTCGACCTTCCAGAGATGGGTCAGCTGGCGGTGTGGAAGCTGGCGGGCTACGGCGGCGGGATCTTCGTTCCGTTCCGCGACGCCACCGCCGGGAAGCCTGACGGAAGCTATGGTGCCGGCCGCTACCTCCTGGACACCATCAAGGGCGCATTCCATGGCATCATCCGCGGTCCGGGACAGGAGACCCAATACGTGCTGGATTTCAACTTCGCGTACAACCCCTCCTGCGCCTACAACGAGGCCTGGGCCTGTCCGCTCGCCGGACCCGCCAACCGGCTGGCCGTGGAGATCCCCGTCGGCGAGCTGTACTGACGCCAGGCGGTTCGTGGCAGCTTCGGCCGGCACATACGATGGCTGAATGACCACCCCACCTGCCCAGCGGATCGCCCGGGTCCGCCCCCGCACTCCTGCCCCGTCGTCCTCGGCCCGGTCCTGGGCCCCGGACTGGGCCCCGGACTCAAACCCAAACTCAGGCACAGCACAGCTTCCCGAGCAGTTCTTCGTGGCGAACGGCGCCGCGGACTTCGCGAGCCCGGCGGGACGGACCTGGACCGTGGTGGAGTCCCCGTTCCCGGGCTCGAGGGCGAACGCCGCCAGTAACCACCGTCAGGGGTGGGAACCCGGGGCCGAGGTTTCGGAGGACAGCTTCACCTTCCTGGCGCCGAGCGTGCCGGCCAATGTCCTGGGGATGGCCCACAACACCGGGCAAGCCGGCCGGGACCTTCCCGCGCAGGCCTTCCACAAGGCGGCCACCAGCGTGATCGGGCCGGGTGAGGCGATTGAACTGCCGGCCGGCATCGGACTGGTGGAGCCGGAGGCGGAACTGGCCGTCGTCGTCGGCCGGACAGCGAAAAACCTGACCCTCGACAACGCACGGACGGCGGTTCTGGGGTACACCATCGGCAATGACGTGACTGCCCGCAGGCTGCAAAAGTCCGATGAGCTGTGGCTGAGCGCCAAGAGCCAGGACACGTTCACGCCGGCGGGCCCGTGGATCGTCACCGGTCTGGATCCCGCGGACCTGCCGGTCGGCGTCGTCCACAACGGGACCGAACTGGCGGCGGCCAGCACCGCGGACCTGGGCTGGAAGGTGGACGAGGTCCTCGTCTACCTGACGTCGTTCATGACCCTGCACCCCGGCGATCTGGTGCTCACCGGGTTTCCGGCGGCGAGCGCCGGCATCCGTCCGGGCGACACCGTCACCTGCCGGGTGGGCGGAATCGGCGAGCTCTCCAATCCCGTCGCAGCCGCTGGCTGACCGGCCCTAACCCGGGATCAGGCCCAGGTTCCGGACGCTTCCGACGGCGGCCGTCACCGCGGCCGCGGCAGCCTCCAGATCGGTGGCGGTCACCGACGAATCAACGCTGAACCGCACGGCGGTCTGCGCCACCTCCGCTTCGATGCCGAGCGCCACCAGCACCGGTGACGGCGCATCGGATCCGGCCGCGCAGGCCGAGCCGCTGGAGCAGACCACGCCCTGGCGTTCGAGTTCCAGGAGCACGGACTCCCCGCTGGTGCCCGGGAAGCAGAACGACGCCACGGAGGGCAGCCGTTCGGAGGGATGGCCGGTCAGCAATGCCCCGGGAACGCTTCCCAATACCGCGGCGACAAAGCGGTCGCGGAGGTCCGTGACGCGGGCCGCGAGCGCGGGCTGGTCGGCGTGCGCCAGGGTGAGTGCCGTGGCCAGGGCCACGGCGCCCGCAACGTTTTCGGTGCCGGAACGCCGGCCCCGTTCCTGGCCGCCGCCGTGCACCAGTGGCTCGACGCGGGTCCGGCCGCGGACGAACAGAACCCCGTTGCCCTTGGGCGCCCCGAGCTTGTGCCCGGAGATGCTCAGTGCGTCCACGCCGAGCGTCCTCACGTCCAGCGGCAGCCAGCCGGCTGCCTGCACGGCGTCGGTGTGGAAGGGGATTCCCCGCCCCTTCGCCAGTGCCGCCAGTTCGGCCACCGGCTGGACGGTCCCTACCTCGTTGTTGGCGTACATGATGCTGACCAGCGCGGTTTCATTCCGCAGCAGCGTGGCGAGTGCCTCCGGGGTTACCCTACCGTTCCGGTCCACCGGCACCACGTCAACGCTGAAGCCGTGGAAGCGCTCAAGGTACCGTGCGGACTCCTCAACGGCGGGATGCTCGACGGCGCTGATCACCACCCGGTTCAGCGCCGGGTCCGCGGCCTGCCGCGCCAGGGCAACCCCCTTGACGGCGAGGTTGTCCGCCTCCGTGCCGCCCGACGTGAACGTGATCTCCCCCGGCCGGCAGCCCAGCACCGCGGCCACGGTCTTGCGGGCATCCGTGAGCGCCCGCGCGGCGGAGTCACCGAGCGAGTGGTGGCTTGACGGGTTGCCGAATTCGCCGGTGAGGTAAGGCCACATGGCCTCCAGCACCTCCCGCCGGACCGGTGTTGTGGCTGCTGCGTCCAGGAAGATCATCGTGTGTTCACCCCACTGTCAGTTCGACGTCCAGGCCGAGGTCCAGGGCCGTGACGCTGTGCGTCAGGGATCCGACGGAGATGACGTCCACGCCGGCGGCCGCGATATCCGCCACCGTGCGCAGGTTGACGTTGCCGCTGGCCTCCACCACGGCCCGCCCGGCGACCTGGCGGACACCGGCACGCAGGTCCTCAAGGCTGAAGTTGTCCAGCATGATGGTGTCCACCCCGGCGGCCAGGACGGGCTCGATCTGGTCGGCGCTGTCCACCTCCACTTCGAAGTGCGTGGTGTGCCCCAGCTGGGCCTTCGCGCCGGCGAGCAGCGCGGTCAGCCGCGCCGGGTCTCCCCCGGTCATGACGGCAAGGTGGTTGTCCTTGGCCAGCACGGCATCCGACAGGCTGTAGCGGTGGTTGGCGCCGCCGCCGCAGCGGACGGCGTAGCGTTCCAGGACGCGCAGGCCGGGGGTGGTTTTGCGGGTGTCCGTGATGCGCGCCTTGGTGCCGGCAGCCAGCGCCACGAATTCCGCCGTCCTGGTTGCGATCGCGCTCATCCGCTGGGCCAGGTTCAGGCCGACCCGCTCGGCAAGCAGCACGCTGCGCGCCCGGCCCGTGACCCGCGCGAGCTTTGTTCCGGCCGCGAACGTCTCGCCGTCGGCCACGAGCAGCTCCACCTGCGTGTCCGGGTCCACCATCAGCATCGCGTCGCGGAACACGCTGCCGCCGCTGAAGACCCCCGGGACGCGGGCATTGAGCACGGCGGTGGCGCGGGCTTCGGCGGGGATCAGCAGCTGTGAGGTGATGTCCCCGCTGGGCGCATCCTCCGCGAAGGCCCGCTCCAGGATGTCGCGGACGGGTGCTGCAGGGAGGGTCAGGCTAGTCATGGACAAGGCTCGCTTTCGGGCTCATTCTGAATTCTTCGTCTAGGGCGTCAGCCATCGCGATCTCCGGCAGGCTGTCGTCCCGGCAGTGCGCGCCAAGGGAACCGGTTCGTTCGCGGGCGGCGTGGACCAGCAGCTGCGCGGCAAGCAGCAGGTTGGCGTCCTCGTGGGTCCGCGGGTCCGCCGAATGCGGCGCGACTTCCGGACACACGTCTTCGAACCACCGGGCAATCTCAGCCCCCGCCTCCCGCAACAGCTCGCCGCTGCGAAGCACCCCGGCCTTGGCAGTCATCAGCCGCCGCAAAGCTTCCCGAGAGAACGCCCCGGGTGCGCTGCAATCCCCGAAAACATCCTCGGCGCGGGTCCCAGCATTGTCCGCCGACCTCTCCTCGGAGTCGACTAACGGTGCCCCGGAAGCGTGCGTCAAGGGGAGGCCGCTCGCGGCCGAGGGCCCACGCGATCCGGGTTCCCTGGCCGAGCTTGCGAGGTTAGGGAGGTCGTGGGGACGCGGAGTAGTGCTGTCTTGCGACGGTTCAGGCGACAGATCCAGAAACGCTTCAACAGCCCGCCGCCCGAACACCAGTCCTTCGAGGAGCGAGTTGCTGGCCAGCCGGTTGGCGCCCTGGACTCCGGTGCAGGCGACTTCGCCGGCCGCGAAGAGCCCGGGGACCGTGGTGCGGCCGTGCAGGTCGGTGGAAACGCCGCCCATCCAGTAATGCGCGGCCGGCGCGACGGGGACGAGTTCCCGCGTCCAGTCAATTCCGGCTTCGCGGGTACGGCGGGTGATGGTGGGGAAGCGGCGCTCCAGGTACCCCGCTCCCCGGGACTCCTCGAGGCTCCGGGCGTCGAGGAAGACGTGGCCGTTGGGGTCGCCGAGCGCGGACAGGTGCAGGGCAATGCTGCGGGAAACGACGTCGCGCGGGGCCAGTTCGGCGTCGGGGTGGTAGCCGTGCAGGAAGCGGCTGCCCCGGGCGTCAACGAGGATGGCACCCTCGCCCCGCACTGCCTCGGAGATCAGCAGCGGGTCCTGGCCGCCGTCGGACTTCGCTCCCGCGTCCTGGCGGACCAGGCACGTGGGGTGGAACTGGAAGAATTCCAGGTCCGCGACGGCGGCACCGGCGCGCCAGGCGAGGGCCAGGCCGTCGGCGGTGGCAACGGAAGGGTTGGTGGTCTGCGCGAACAGCTGCCCTGCCCCGCCGGTGGCCAGCAGCACGGCGTCGGCCTGGATGCTGCCCGGCCGGCCGTCCTGCAGGAACTGAACGCCCGTGACCCGCCGGCCCTGCTGCACGAGGGCTGTGACGCTGGTGTGGCCCAGCAGCCGGATCCTGCCCGTGGCCTGGGCGGCCAGCACGGCGCAGATCAGGGCGTTGGCGATGCCGGCGCCGGTGGCGTCGCCGCCGGCGTGCAGGATCCGCGGCGCGGAGTGGGCGGCTTCGAGACCCAGGGCGGGATCGCCGTCGTCGTCCAGGTCAAAGCGGACGCCGAAGCGGCCGAGCCCGGCGATGTCCCGGCGCGCCTCGGTGCACAGCACCCGGACGGCCGCAGGGTTGCAGTGCCCGGCGCCGGCCTTCAGGGTGTCGGCGATGTGGGCGGCCACGGTGTCGCCGGGCGACGGCTCGTCGAGGACGGCGGAAATGCCGCCCTGGGCAAAGTACGTGTTGCTGTCCGCGAGCGCGCCCTTGGTCAGCAGCACCACATCGGCGCCTGCCTCCGCCGCGAGCAGCGCGGCGTAGAGGCCGGCGATGCCGCTGCCGACGACGGCGAGCCGCCCGCGGCCGGCCGTTCCGTTTTCGCTGGTCATGGTGGGCTCTCTATTAGGGCTTGGCGGCGAGCATGCGCTCGAGTGCTGTCCTGGCGTCCTGCTGCACGTCGTCGTCCACGGTGATGCGGTTGACCACGCGGCCGGCGACGAGCTCTTCGAGCACCCACGCCAGGTAGCCGGGGTGGATGCGGTACATGGTGCTGCAGGGGCAGATGACCGGGTCCAGGCAGAAGATGGTGTGCTGCGGGTACTGGGCCGCTAGCCGGTTCACCATGTTGATCTCGGTGCCGATCGCGAAGACCGTGGGCTCGGCGGCCGCGGCGATGGCCTTCTGGATGAAGTCCGTGGACCCGGCGGAGTCAGCCGCGTCCACCACTTCCATGGGGCATTCGGGGTGCACAATGACGTTGACCCCCGGGAAGTCGGCGCGGGCCTTCTCGATCTGGGCCACGCTGAAGCGCTTGTGGACCGAGCAGAAGCCGTGCCAGAGGATGACGCGCGAGTCCAGCAGGGCCTGTTCGTCGTTGCCGCCAAGTTCTTTGCGCGGGTTCCACATGGGCATCTGCTCGAGCGGGACGCCGAGCGCCTTGGCCGTGTTCCGGCCGAGGTGCTGGTCCGGGAAGAACAGGACGCGCTGGCCGCGCTCGAAGGCCCACTCGAGGACCGTCTTGGCGTTCGAGGAGGTGCACACGATGCCGCCGTTCCGGCCGCAGAAGGCCTTCAGCGCCGCGGAGGAATTCATGTAGGTGACGGGGATGACCGGAACACGGCCTTCGGCGTCGGGCCCGGTGCCGAAGATCTCCTCGAGCTGCTCCCAGCAGTCCTCCACGGAATCGGCGTCGGCCATGTCCGCCATCGAGCATCCGGCAGCGAGGTTGGGCAGGATGACAGCCTGCTCCGGCGTGGAGAGGGTGTCGGCGGTTTCGGCCATGAAGTGCACGCCGCAGAACACGATCGCTTCGGCGTCGGGCCGGGTCAGGGCGGCGTTGGCCAGCTGGAAGGAGTCACCGACAAAGTCGGCGTACTGGACAACCTCGTCACGCTGGTAGAAGTGGCCCAGGATGACGGCACGGTTGCCCAGGACCGCCTTGGCAGCACGGATCCGGGCATCGAGTTCCGCTTCGCCGGCACGCTTGTACTCCTCGGGAAGCTGGCCCTGGCGCGGCGTCGAGGCGGGTGCGGTGTCCGCGCTGGAAGCCCCGGGACCGTAGGCCGGAACACCGGCGAGCGTTTCCGCGAGGTCGTACTCCCAGGGCCCCTTGGCGAGCGCAGGGCTGCAGGTGGCGCCGGTGCCGGCTGCCGTGGCCTTCTCGGCCTGTTCACGCGTGATCAGCTGGATGGCAGTGTTGACGCTGCTCATGGGGTGCTCCTGTTATCTGGGTCGAGGCCGGGGCGGCCGGTAAATCGGTAAAGACGCGGCGGGCGGTGCTTGCCGCCCTGAAGGTATTCACCGGTTTCTTCGATTTCCGGCGTCGACTTGATCTGCCGGCGGAAGTTGGCGGGATCCAGTTGCGTGTCCAGCACGGCTTCGTAGACCTCGCGGACCTGGGCGAGGGTGAAGTACTCCCCCAGGAAGTGGTAAGCGATGGCGCCGTAGGCCAGCTTGTTCCGCAGGCGCCAGAGGGCGTAGTCCACAATCGCGTCGTGGTCGAAGGCCAGGCTGCCGAGCTTGTCGGCGCGGAACCACCGGACATTCTCGGATTCGTCAGCGAGGGCAGCTTCGGTGGGCTGGACCAGCGCCCAGTAGACGATGGACACCACGCGTTGGGTGGGTGAGCGGTGCAGGCCGCCGAAGGCGTAGAGCTGCTCCAGGTAGCTCGGTGCCAGCCCCGTGGTTTCCCGCAGGTTCCGCGAGGCGGCATCCTGCAGGGATTCAACGTGTGTCAGCGGGCCGCCGGGCAGGGCCCACTGGCCTTTGAACGGTTCCCGGATCCGCCGGACCAGCGGGATCCAAAGCGTGGGGCGGCCGGATGACTCGCTGGGCCGGAGCGCGAAAATCACCGTGGAAATGGCGAGCGACGGCGGCGCGGACTGCCGCTCGGCCACGTTGGCTGAGGTGGTGTACACGGTAATCACCCGCTTCGCTGCGATCGGCCGGCCCTGCGGGCCCGCCTGGATTAGTTATAGTCAAATTGACCTGAACTGATTCTAAGGGCAGCGGCCCGGGATGCAAAATGTTTCGCGAAAGTTGGGTGTAAATTCGAAAGGTCCCAAAAGGACCAGTTCCCCAACCCCAAGAAGGTACGCAGCATGACGATGAAGTCCACGGCAGAGCGACCCGCTGTGCAGCTCCGCCACACTATGAAGCCTCGCCAGCTCACCATGATGGGCCTGGGCAGCGCCATTGGCGCCGGGCTCTTCCTCGGCTCCGGCGCCGGCGTCCAGGCGGCCGGCCCCGCAGTCCTGGTTTCCTACCTTGTGGCGGGCACGCTCATCATCCTGGTCATGTGGGCTCTCGGCGAAATGGCAGCAGCCAACCCCAACAGCGGCGCCTTCTCCGTGTACGCCGAACGCGCCATGGGCAGGACCGCCGGGGCAACCGTGGGCTGGCTCTGGTGGCTGCAGCTGGTGGTGGTCATCGCCGCCGAAGCACTCGGCGCCGCGGGGCTGCTGTTTTCAGTCTGGCCCGTGATTCCGGTGTGGGCGCTCTCCCTGGTGTTCATGGTGGTGTTCACTGGCATCAACCTCGCCGGCGTGAAGAACTTCGGCGAGTTCGAATTCTGGTTTGCCATCCTCAAGGTGACCGCCATCGTCCTGTTCCTCGGCATCGGCGCCGCCCTGATCCTCGGGCTCCTGCCGGATGCGGCGTCCCCGGGATTGGCCAACATCACAGGAGACTTCGCGCCCTCGGGCCTCGGCGGTGTTGCCACGGCCCTCTTCGTGGTGATTTTCGCGTTTGGCGGCACGGAGATCGTGAGCGTCGCAGCCGCTGAGACCGAAGACCCCGAGCACAGTGTCACCAAGGCCATCCGCACCGTGGTGTGGCGGATCCTGGTCTTCTACATCGGCTCCGTCTTCGTGATCGCCGCCGTTCTCCCTGCCACCTCAGAGGCGCTCTCCTCGCCGTTCGCGGGCGTCCTGGATGCAGCCCGCATCCCGGGTGCCGCCACCGCCATCACCCTCGTGGCCGTCGTCGCCCTGCTGTCCGCCCTGAACGCCAACCTCTACGGGGCCTCCCGCATGGTGTTCTCGCTCGCAGAGCGCGGCGAGGCTCCCGGCTTCCTGTCCCGGCTCAGCGGCGCCGGGGTGCCGGTGGTCGCCGTCGGCGTCTCCGTCGCGTTCGGTTTCATCGCCACGGTCCTGGAACTGCTGTTCCCCGGGCGCATCCTGCCTGCCCTGTTCCAGCTGGTCGGGTCCACGTGCCTCGTGGTGTGGGGTTCGGCCCTGGTCTCCCAGCTCATCCTGCGCCGGCGGGCGGACCGCGACGGCACTCCCCTGCCGCTGCGGATGAAGGGCTTCCCCGGGCTCACAGTGTTCGGCCTCGTGCTGCTTGCGATGGTGTTTGCCGTGGGCTTCAGCGCCGAGAGCAGCCGCGTCCAGCTGATCAGCACGCTGCTTCTGATTGCCGGTATCGCCGCGGCCTGCTGGGCGGGGGCCCGGTTCGCGGCATCCCGGCGCGCCCGCGGACACCGGACCGCACCGCCCAAGTAAGCTGCGCCGCCCAAGTAAGTAGCACCTGAGGGGCTTCGCGGGGCTGGGAACCCCCTCAGCTGCTGTCCAGTTGGGAAGCAGTCGATTTGCCCGGTCCGCAGGCAGGTAGAGTGGTGCCCATCCACGGCGGACCGGCGACGAAGCAGTCCCGGCCAGCCCTGCACCTGACAAGGATTGAGACTTGACGAGGACTGAGGCGATGAGCGGCAGACACACCGGCGAACAGCACTCCCACACGGTCGAGGGCACCGACCCGCAGCTCTACGTCGAGGTGCATGACCCCAAGAACGACGCCGGCCTCCGCCCCATCCTCCTCATTCACGGTTTCTCCGCGTCCAGCAAGCTGAATTGGGAGGACACCGGCTGGATTCCGGCGCTCCTGGAGGCCGGCCGCCGCGTCATCGCCGTCGATCTTCCCGGCCACGGCCGGAGCGGCGCGCCGGAGGACATGGACTCCTACTCCCCCAGCAGGATCAGGGCGGACCTCCTGCAGGTCGCGTTCGACGCCGGCGCCCGGCCTCTGCGCGACGGTGACCCCGCCAGCGGGCTGGATGTGATCGGTTATTCCCTCGGCTCCCGGCTCGCCTGGGAATTCGGCGCAACCCAGCCGGAGCTGGTCCACCGGCTGGTGCTGGGCGGCCCGAACGTGGCCGACCCCCTGGCAGCTTTCGACCTTGTGGCCGCCCAGCGGTACCTGGCAGATGGCACGCCCATTGCGGACGCGTCCACGGCCGGGCTCCTGAGCATGGCGCAGTCGCTGCCGAGCAACAACATCTTCGCCCTGCTGTCCCTGATTGAAGCGATCAAGGGTGAACCGTACGACCCTGCGGAGGCCGTGCCCCACATGCCCGTGCTGCTGGTGGCCGGCGAAAACGATGAACGCGCCGCATCCATGCCCCAGCTGGCCGAACTGGCACAGAGCGCCGGCTCGATGGCCGAGCAGCTGGTGCTTCCCGGACGCACGCACACCAACGCCATCACCAGCCGAGCCTTCAAGCAGGCGGCAGTCGCGTTCCTCGGCAGTTAGATAGCCCGGCTCCCGCCCTGCTCCTGGACCTGAACCTCCTGGACCCGAACGCCGTCGACCCGAACGCCGTCGTCGAATACCCCGGCTCCCGCCGGAGCCGACCGGCGTAGGCTGGACCTTGGGGGCGGAGACACCGGAAGAGGAACCCATGGCCATGGTTTTTGAGGACCGGGAAGACGCAGGACGGCAGCTTGCGGCCGCCCTTCCGCAATTCCGCGAGCGCCCGGATACCGTTGTGCTGGGCCTGGCCCGCGGCGGTATCCCGGTGGCGGCCGCCGCGGCTGAGGTACTGCACCTGCCGTTCGGCGCCCTGCTGGTCCGCAAACTCGGCATCCCTGGCCATGACGAGACCGCATTCGGCGCGCTGGCATATTCGGGCGGCAGAATCGTCCGCCTCCTCAACAGGCCGCTCGTGGAGCGGATTCTTGGGGACAGCGTGCGGCAGGAGTGGCTCGACCAGGTGGAGCGCCGGGAGCGGAACGAACTGATGCGCCGCGCCGACAGCTACCCGGCCGTGGACCCCGACGTCCACGGCAAGACGGCCCTGCTCGTGGACGACGGCCTGGCGACGGGGGCCACCATGCGGGCAGCCGTCGAAGCGGTACGCACGGCCGGCGCAGCAACCGTGGTGGCTGCCGCGCCCGTCGGTTCGATCGAGGCGGAGAAGTCACTGTCCCGCGTCTGCAACGTCCTGTGCCTCCACTTGCCGGGAAGGTTCCGGGCCGTCGGAGCTTTTTACCGGCACTTCGACCAGCTCAGCGACGAAGACGCCATAGCCCTGCTGCACGGCGCCCGCATTTAGTGCCGGCTGACCGCTCTAGTGCCGGCTGATTTAGTGCCGGCTGACGCCGAGCGGGCGGCCCCGCGTCTCCTTCGCCAGGATGACGCCGATGGCCGAGATGACGCACAGGATCATGATGTAGATGCCGATGGAACCGGTCCACTTGGTGCTCTGCAGGAGCGACTCGGCGATGGTGGCGGCGAACGCACCGCCCAGGATGGCGCCGAAGGCATAGCCGATCGAGATGCCCGAGTAGCGCACGTTGGCCGGGAACATCTCCGCGTACATGGCGGACATGGGGCCGTAGGACAGCCCCAGGCCCACCGTGAGGACGAACAGCGCCACGCCGTAGAGCATGATGTCCTTCGTGTCGATGAGGGCGAACATGGGGATCATCCAGGCGAAGACGATCGCGTAGCCGGTCAGGAAGGTCTTGACCCGGCCGATCCGGTCCGAGAGCCAGCCGCCCACCAGGGTGAAGATCAGCCAGCCGAAGGATGCCAGCGTGGTGGCCAGCAGGATCTGCGGGGTGGGCATCTTCAGGGTCCTGGTGGCGTAGGCGATGAAGAAGGCAATCAGGAGGTAGCCGGCGGCGTTGTTGCCGATGAAGATCATGGTGGAGTAGAGGACGGCCTTCTTGTGGCTGCGAATGAGCTCACCGAGCGGGGCCTTGCTTTCTTCCTTGCGGGCAGTCATTTCCTTGAAGACGGGGCTTTCACCCACGGCGCGGCGGATCAGGTAGCCCACCACGATCAGCACGATGGAGAGCAGGAACGGAACGCGCCAGCCCCACGAGGCGAAGTCTTCCTTGGACATGCCCGTGTTGAGGAAGAACAGCAGCCCGGTGGCCAGGATCATGCCCACCGGGACGCCGATCTGCGGGTAGGCTCCGAACAGGCCGCGCCTGCTCTTGGGTGCGTGCTCCACCGCCATCAGCGCCGCACCGCCCCATTCACCGCCGGCGGAGAAACCCTGGATGACTCGGAGGGTGATCAGCAGCACCGGCGCCCAGAAGCCGATCTGGCCATAGGTGGGCAGCATGCCGATCAGCGCCGTGGCCGCACCCATCATGATGAGGGTGAACACCAGCATGGCCTTGCGTCCCAGGCGGTCACCCAGATGCCCGGCAACGATGGCGCCAAGAGGCCGGAACAGGAAGCTGATGCCGATCAGGGCGAAGGAGAGGATCTGCGCCAGGCCCGGGTTGGACTCGTTCAGCGGGGCCAGGAACAGCGGTGACAGCAGCGTTGCCGTCAGCTGGGCGAAGATGAAGAAGTCGTACCACTCGATGGTTGTGCCCACCAGCGTGCCGGCAAGGACTTTGCGTTCCTCACGCTTGCTGCTGGGACCAGTCTCTGAATCGACGTGTGAAGTTGCGGTCATTGAAACTCCGTGGGTGGGGGCAGAGCTACTGCCGAAGGTGAGAGCTGTCCGATTTACTGATCGAACGGTCAGTTAGTGTGAGGATACTACGAAAGTGTGATCTGGCGCACCCCTCAGTCCGTCCGGTGCAGGAACTCACGAAGCCGCGCCCTGGCCGGCCCGCGGTCATAGGTGTTGACCAGCGCCCCGGCCATCCGGACCGGATCCCCGAAGAAGAAGTACTCGTACAGGGACTGCCGGCCGGAGAAACCTGAGATCGAGGCGTCGAACGCAAGCTTGAACAGCCGGACCCGCTCGGGCCCGGTCAGCGTCTTCCCCTGCAGGTAGAGGTCGATGTCCGCCCTGGCATCACTCTTGACGTCCGCTTCGCCGGGCAGGGCCATCAGTCCCGACGCGGAGAACTTCCGGATGATCTGCGGGAAGCGCTGGGCCACCTTCGGATACCAGTTGCGGGCCGCGTTGAGGGTGGTCCACTTGGGCAGCATCATGCCGGCCTCGTTGAGTCCGGCGTCGGCCTCCGACGCGCGGACCAGCGCCTTGCCGATTTCGACGTCGATGATTAGCTCGGCGATGTCCTCCTGGATGTGCTGGAACCCGTCGATGCCGATCGAGTCGGCGAGTTCGGAGGCCAGGCCCAGGAAGAACTCGCTCTTGGCGATGGTCCGCGTGACCACCTGGTGGGTCATGAGGGCGCCGGCGCCGGTCTCGGCGTAGAACGAGTTGCAGAGCTGGGGATTGCCGAGCATGAAGATGCGGTCACTTGGAACAAAGACGTCGTCAAAGACGGCCACGGCATCCATTTCCTCATAGCGGGACGCCAGCGGTTCATCATGGATGCTGCCGCCGTTGTACAGCGAGGTCCGGCAGAGGTACCGGAGCCCCGGCGTGTCATTCGGGATGGCGAAGGCAAAGGAATAAGGGGCATCTTCCGGGGTCCCGCGGAGCACAGTGGACGGGAAAACCAGCAGCTCATCGGCGATGGGTGCGATCGTGGCGAGCATGCGCGCGCCGCGGACCACAATGCCATCGCTGCGCTCCGCCACGATGTGGGCCGTGAGCTGTCCGCCCAGCTGCTCGGAGCCGGACACCGAGCGGTTCACCTGCGGCGGGATCAGCGTATGGGTTGCCAGCATGTCGTTTTCGCGCGCCCACTCGTAGTACTTGCCGATGTTCTCGGCAAACTTGGGATCCGCCTGGGCGAACCACTTCCCCGCCGTGCCCAGGGCAGTGAGGGCGGAATTCATGTAGTCTCCCGTGCGGCCGAGGAATCCGTTGGTGGCCTCGGCCCATGTGGAGGTCGCCCGGCGCCGGTGCTGCAGGTCCTCGATGGTCCGGGGCACCAGGAAGGATGCGCCGACAAGGTCGCCCGTGGTGGGTGACTCATAGGTCAGCGCCTCCTGGTACCGCTGGTCGTGCTGCATGTCGAACAGCTTCGCGTACTGCCGGGCAACGCTACGGAAGGCCGGGTGATCGGCAACTTTTTCACTGACCACCTCACCGTCGATCATGATGTGCGGGGTCATCGCATTGAGTTTGTCCAGATACTGCTGGCCGGTCCTGATGCCCATCGCTGCCTCCAGTCGTCGTTGAACTGTCATTTCGTAGTGAAGGTGTGGCGCCTACAGCAGGTCCTCTATCCCCAACTGGCTCTCGGGGATGGTGGTGAAGGCGCTGTTGGCGAATGCCAGGGCGTCGCCGCTGCGGTGGTCGAAGTCAACCACCTCGCCGAGATACAGGGTGTGGTCGCCGCCGTCGTACGCCGCCCACGGCCGGCACTCGAAATAGGCAAGCACGCCGGCGAGGCGGGGCGCCGTTGCACCTTCCACCCACCTCGGCTCCGGCCCAGGACGCCCCGCGAAGTGCGTGGCCAGCTGCCGCTGCTCGGCCCCCAGGATGTTGACGGTGAAGGGCCGGCCGGCCAGCTCATCGTGGGCTCTGGCGGGGCGGGCGATGCTGGCCAGGACCAGCGGCGGGTCCATGGAGACGGCGGTGAAGGAGTTGACGGTGATGCCGTGCCGCTTGGTGACGCCGTCGAAAGTGACGATGGCAACCCCGGTGGCGAACCGGCCCAGGCTGCCGCGGAAGCGATGGGCACGGGGAACCGAGGTCCTGCCCGGAACCCCGGGGCCCGCTGCTGGATTGGCCGTCATCATTGATCCCCTGGGTGCGCGGTTTCCCGTCTCTGGCGCACCGTGCCGCAGTCGTTCTAAACTGTTCCCTAGTGAATTGTTCTATAGTTGAACAGGCAATTCCTATATGGAACGGTAGCCCAACGTGACGGGCCACACAAGCCCTTTTGGCTGGCGGTCCCGTTTACATGCCTAGGATGGACAGCATGACTCCCAACGCCGGTGCCGCAGCGCAGGTTGCGCCCGCCCAGGCTTCCCCATCGCAGACTCTTTCGCGGGGCATCCGCGCATTGGAAATCCTTGCCGAAGCCGACCGTCCGCTGACCATCGCCGAGCTTTCGGAGGCCATGGGCGTCCACCGCTCCGTCGCCTACCGGATTCTGCGGACCCTCGAGGACCATTCCCTGTTGGTGCGTGACGACGCCGGCCGGGTCCAGCCCGGCCCCGGCCTCGCGGTGCTGGCGCGCGGCGTATCGCGGAACCTGCAGACCGCTGCCCTTCCGGAACTGACCCAGCTGGCCAACACACTCAACATGACGGCCTTCGTGGCTGTGTGGGACCATCAGGACTGCGTAACGCTTGTGACGGTGGAGCCGCGGCATTCGGCGGCCACCGTCGTGCAGCATCCGGGGTCCCGCCATCCGATCAGCTCCGGCGCGCCCGGCATCGCCATCCAGTCAGCACTGACGGAGCATGAGTGGAGCCAGCTGGCTCCCGCGGTGCCCTACCGCCCGGAAGCTGCCGAGGCACGGACGCGCGGTTACGCGGCAAGCCATGACGAGGTTATCGCCGGGGTTTCTTCACTTGCCGCACCTGTCCGTGTGCCCGGCGGGCGCCCGGCAGCGGTCGCCGTCGTCTATATCCGCTCGTCGCAGGATCCGGCAGAGGTGGCCGCGGCCCTTAAGGCCAGCGCGGCGCGGATCGAAGGTCAGCTCGCCTGAGCTGTTCGTTTCCGGGAACGGACGACGACGGCGGCCACGGCCCCGAGAGCGAACAGTCCCGCCGCGGCGGCCGCCGTGACGAGGAAGGCGGCCTGGTGGCCCCCTTCCTGCGCCAATTGGCCGCCCATGGACGATCCAATCGCGGTGCCCGCGACGATGCCGCTGGCGAGCGCCGTCATCACTGTGGCCAGCCGGCCCGGTGGTGCCACCAGCCCGCCGATGGCAAAGACCGTGACCATGACCGGACCCACCGGAAGGCCCAGCGCCAGCAGTACCAGCACCATGCCCCAGCCGTCGGTTGGCAGGAACAGCAGGGCAGACAGCCCGGCCATGGCCGCCGCCCCGGTTACCCAGCGGGCAGCCACCGGGAAACCGGCCGGCCAGTAGGCCACAGAGATCGCGGCGGCAGCCGAGCTGATTCCCATGACGGCGTAAAGCAGTCCGGCCACCTCTGACGTCGCGAACCCGGCGGCAAACGCACTCAAAGCTGCCTGCGTGGAGCCGAAAAACGTGCCCATGCAGACCATCGCCAGGACAGGAAGTGCCACAGTGGCCACGCCGGCAAGCCGGCCGCCGGACCTGGCTTGTCCCGCACTGCTCTGTCCCGTACTGCCGTCTCCCGCGCGGGTGCCGATGGGGGCCCGCCGCGGAACAGCGGCGTGGGTACGGTGAACGGCGAAGGCGGGAACGAGCGTCAGCGTGAGCGCCGCGGCCAGCGCCAGCGGCAGCCATGGTGCAACCAGGCTGGCCAGGACGCCCACGAGGGCCGGACCGAGCACGAAGGTCAGTTCGTCGGCCGTGCTCTCATAGGACAGCGCGACATCCAGATCGGTGCTGCCCCCTGCGCTCCGGCCGTCGGCCGTGAGGGCCATCCACCGGACACGGGCCAGCGGCCCGACCTGGGGGCAGCTGATGCCCGCCGCCAGCGCGGCCGCTATGACGCCCCACGCCGCGCCGGCGTCGTGCACGCCGGGAATCAAGTACGCGGTGGCGATGACGGCAAGCACGGCCACAGCATTCAAGACGGCCGAGACCAGGAGTACCGGGCGCTGGCCGAACCGGTCGGCGAGCCAGCCGAGGATGGGCGCGCCGACGGCCGAGCCGATACCGACGGCACCGGCAGCCGCCCCGCCAACGGCATACGAGCCGGTGACCGACGTGGCGAGGGTAAGGGTTCCCAGGGTCAGCATCGCAAGGGGCAGCCTGGCAAACAGGCCGACGGGCAGGAATCCCCAGCCCGCCAGCGCCGGCAGGCGCGCGAAACGGCCGCCCAGCTGCGGGGCTGGCGCGTCAGTTCTGGCGGAGGGGATGAGAGGACGGGGGTCGGCGGGTGGCTGGGGCGCCGTTGAAGTGCTCATGTATGCGGGCTCGTTCAGTCGTGCGCATCGTCCCTCCTCCCGATGCGCTGAACCCGGTAACAGTCCCATGATAGTGGCCCGAGGTACCGGACGCGTAAGTCCCCGTGGCGGGCTGCCGCCCGGCGGGATGCCCGACCTGCGGCGGGCATCGCCGGATTCAGGCCGTTACGAGTGCATCAACGATGTGCACCGTGGAGCCGTTGCGCTGCTTCACCACCTGAAGCTGGCTGCCGATGCGCTGCTTCATCTCCCCCACGTGGCTCACCAGGCCGACCACGCGGCCGCCGTCCCGCAGGCCCTCCAGCGCGTCCATGACCTGTTCCAGTGCCTGATCGTCGAGGCTGCCGAAGCCCTCGTCGACGAACAGCGTCTCAATGTCGACGCCGCCGGCCTCCTGCTGCACAACGTCCGCGAGGCCCAGGGCCAGGGCCAGCGAGGCCATGAAGGACTCCCCGCCGGAAAGTGTCGAGGTGTCGCGGCGGCGGCCGGTCCATTCGTCCACGACTTCCAGCCCCAGCCCGGACTTCGCGTTCCGGGCTGCCCTCGCGTCCGAGTGCTGGAGGGTGTAGCGGCCATCGCTCATGGCCACCAGCCTTTCGGACGCGGCGATGGCAACCTGCTCGAGCCGTGCCGCCAGGACGTACGCGTTCAGGCTCATGCGGTAGCTGTTGTCGCCGGAACCGCGGGCAGCCTCGGCCAGGCCCTTCAGGACTTCAGCGCGTTCCCGGGGCTCCCGGCCGGACTCAGCGAGTTCCCCGTACTCGGCTTGCAGGCACCCCAGGGCCTTGGCGGCCTGCCGGGCAAGGCCAGCCGCCAGCTCCGCGTTCTTTGCGACCTGGGCAGCCCGTCCGGCTTCGGTACGCAGCGCGTTCAGGTCCACCGCGGTCGCCGCCGAGCCGGCACCGTGTTCGCCGGCGCCGTGGTCTCCGGCACCGTGTTCGCCGGCTGCCTGTTCCTGTGCCGCCTGTTCTTGCGCCGCGACAACGAGTTCCTCGCTGGCGAACAGCTCCTGGAGCCGCATCTCCTCGTCCCGTCCGGCTTGGACGGCCGACTCCAGCCTCGCCGCGTCGGGCCCCGGCAGCAAGGCATCGCGGGCCTCATCGGCCGCTGCAAATCCGGCCTCGGGAAGAGCGTGGTCTAGCTGGGTCCGCGCGTCCGTCAGGCGGGCCGCAGCCTGGTCCCGCTGAGTCCGGGCAGCGTCAGCCTGTTCAAGAACGCTGACAACCTGGCCGATGGCGTCGCTTCGAAGTCCGAGGCTGGCGTGGCCGGCACGAAGCGTTTCGAGCGAGGATTCCAGATCGGCGGACTGCCCTTCAATTTCGGCCAGGGCGGATTCCGTCTGGGCCAGCTGCGACAGCCCGTCCACCCGCACATTTTCCGTGGCGTCGATGCGTTCGGCCAGTTCCTCCTGCCGGCTCCTGCTGATTGCCAGCTCCGCTGCGGCGGCGGCTGCCTCGGCAGCGGCTTCCCGGGCTGTCCGGGCGGCTTCCTCCGCTTCAGCAGGATCGGTGTCGCCACCCTGGCCGGCGAGAACGGCGACTTGCTGCCTCGCCTCGGAGAGCTCGGCTTCCAGTGCGGACAGCGCGCGCTCGGCCGCCTCGCTGCGCTCCCTGGCGCGTTCCTCTTTCTCGGCGAGTCCAAGGACGGAGTCCCCGGCCGGAACCGGTTCGGGGTGCTCCGGGCTGCCGCAGACAGGGCAGGGCGCGCCGTGTTCCAGGCGCGAAGCCAATTCAGCCGCCGCGTTGGCCAGGCGTTCCTCCCGGATGTCCAGCCACTGCCCGCGCAGTTCCTGGTGGCGTTCCCTGCCTTTGAGATGCCGTTCGGTGACGGCGGCACGCTCTGCTGCCGCGGTTCCATAGCGCCTGACAACGTCCACCAGCTCGTCGGCGGCTGCCGCCTCCTTGGTGCGCAACACGGATTCCCCTGCCAGCTGCTCGAGCGGCTGCAGGGCAGAACGCAGAGCCTCCATCTCGGCGCGGAGGGAAAGCAGCCGGGCGGCGTGGTCGTCGCCGGCACGGGTGAGTTCCTGCCGCCGCTGGACAAGCCCGGCGGCCCGTGCGTGCAGGCCACCCAGCCGGTTCTCATCGGCCAGACGTTCGCCGATCACGGCGGCCAGCGACCGCAGGCGCGACAGCTCCGCGGCGACGTCGACGACACCGTGCCTTGTGATGGCAGCGTGCTGTGTGATGGCAGCGTGTTCCACAACGCCGCTGTGTTTCATAGCGCCGCCGTCATCCACAACGCCGCTGTGTTCCATAGCGCCGCCGTGATCCACAACGACGCTGTGTTCCATGCCGGCCAGTTCGGAGCTGGACCTCGCTGCCTCCTGCACACTGGCGGAGGCAAGGTCCAAGGCCCTTTCGGCCCGGGCAAACAAGGCCTCGGCGGCGGACACGGCCTTGAGCTGTCCACCGAGGAGCCCTGCCTTCCGGTGCAGGTCCAGCGCGGCCCCGGCGCTGCTCAGTCCGGGAGCGGCGGCCTCTGCCTCTGCCCTCCGGCGCAGGGCGGCCGCAAGCTTGACTCGTCTCCCCTCCCTGGCCAGCTCCGTTTCGAGCCGCTCCGCGCACCCGCGGCGCTGCTCCTCACAGGATTCTGCCTCCCCGGCCAGTGCCGAGGCGCGCTCCGAGGCTGCAGCCTCCAGCCAAGACAGCAGTTCCAGACCGCCGGCGGATTCCGGTGCTGCGGCGGAATCCACTTCGAGGGCCGCAGCCTCCGTCCTGGCCCTCGCCACGAGCAGGCCCAGGCTGCCTTCAAGATCGACCACCTCCCGGGCGGCCACGGCGGCCTGCAACGCCAGTTCCCGTTCCACTGCCTCGAAACGCTCGGTTCCGAAGAGCTTTTGCAGCAGTTCGAGGCGGTCAGAGGCCTTGGACCGGAGGAACGCGGCGAAGTCCCCCTGGGGCAGCAGGACAACGCGGGTGAACTGCTCGCGGTCCATGCCAAGGAGCGCGGTGATCTCCGCCCCGGCTTCGTCGTTCCGGCCGGACTTTTCCACCCACGCACCCGCGACCCGTTCACGCAGGAGGGTCTTGGCCTGCTGGGTGGTGAACCCGTTCCGTCCACGGGCACTGGGCTTGTCCCAGGCCGGTGACCGGGAGACTTCAAAACGCCTGCCACGGGCGGTGAATTCGCAGGTCACGCTGGGTTCGGCAGCCGTGTCGGCGTGGTCGCTTCGTAGCCTCTTGCCGTCCTGCCGTGCACCGGGCACGGAGCCGTAGAGGGCGTAGCAGATGGCGTCCAGCACGCTGGTCTTGCCGGCGCCGGTAGGGCCATTGAGCAGGAACAGGCCGTGGGCGCTCAGCCGGTCAAAATCGATTTCTTCGGTTCCGGCAAACGGCCCGAACGCGGAGATTTCCAGACGGTGGATCCTCACAGTGATGCCTCCTGCAGACGCACGTTCTCCAACGCTTCGGTGAGGGCGGCCTGTTCCGCCGTATCCGGTTCCCGGCCGCGGACGTGTTCCAGGAATCCGCAGCAGACGGCGAGGTCGTCCTCTGCGTTCGCCAGCCGGCTGCTGTAGCTCGCCGCCGCGGCGGCGGGTGCGCCCTCCGGCTCGAAACCGAGGACGAGCGTGTCCGGGAACCTGGCGCGCAGCCGCTCCATGGCCTGGGACGGCCGCTGGGCGTCCGTCAGGGTCACCTGGCAGTAGGCGTGCTCGGCCCAGGCGTGCTCGCGTGACTCCAGCAGGCCGTCGAGCGTGCCCCGGAGGACGGCAAGTTTCCGCGGGGCGTGCCAGAGGATTTCCTCGACTGCGGTGATGCCGGACCCGTCAACGTCCACGAGCCAGCCGCCCTTCCGATGTTTCGCTTCCGAGAACGAGTAGGCAAGCGGCGAGCCCGAGTACCGCACCTCCGTGGAGAGGGACTGCCGGCCGTGCAGATGGCCGAGCGCCGTATAACTGAAGCCATCAAACAGGTCCAGCGGGACGGCCCCCACTCCCCCGATGCTCAGGTCGCGTTCGCTGTCCGAGCTGATGCCCCCGCTGGCGAAGGTGTGTGCCAGCACAACGGAATGGACCGTCCGGGATTCGCTGCGCGCGGCGACGTCGGCCCTGATGAGTTCCGTGGCAGCACGGGTGACCTCGAAGTGGCTGGCAGTGTCCACGCCGAGCTGCTCGGCGACCAGCCGGGGTTCGAGCCACGGGATGCCATAGATCGCCAGCACCGGACCCTTTTCACCCTGTTCGGTGCCCGCGCCGCCGAACGGCAGCAGGACCGGGACATCCAGTTCCTGAAGGCGGGTGCGCAGGTGAACGCCGCCCTTCTCCAGCAGCCGGGAGGCGAATCCGAGCCGGATGGCGGAGTCGTGGTTTCCGCTGGTGAGCACCACTTGGGCGCCTGCCCCGGTGATCCGGACCAGGGCATCATCCAGGAGGTCGACGACGTCGACGCCCGGCAGTGCCCTGTCGTAGACGTCGCCGGCGATCAGCACCACGTCAATGGAGAGGTCCGTGACCCGGGCAACCAGCTGGTCGACAAAGGAGCGCTGGGCGTCCAGCATGCCGACGCCGTGGAAAGACCGGCCCAAATGCCAGTCGGAAGTGTGCAATAACCGCATATTCATAAGCTAGACGCGGGCACTGACAAAATAGCCGACCCCGCGCTTCGGCGCGTCAGGACTGCTTGCTGCGCGGCCCGTCGAAGAAGTCGCGCGCCTCGTCGCTGCCTGCCTCAGGCGCTGCGGCCCTGCCATCAGCCACGTGTTCGTCTGCCACGCGCGTTTCTGCGGCGGGTTGTTCGTCCACGTCGTCGTCAATGTCATCCACGAGGTCAGACTTGGCGTCCGCCTCGTCGTCGGTGTGGTCAGTGTCCAAGGCGGCGGCACTGCGGTCCCGGGCATCGGCGAACCCACGGAAAACAAGGCCTGCAATGCCGGCACCGACGAGCGGGGCCACCCAGAACAGCCACAGCTGCTCCAGCGCCCAGCTGCTGCTGAAGAGCGCAGAGGCGGTGGCCCGGGCGGGGTTGAAGGGTGCGTTGCCAAGGGCCTGGCCCAGCTGAAGCAGCACGGCAAATGCCAGCCCGACGGCGAACGGGGCGGCGGCCGCATGGATGTTGCGGCGGGCCGTCATGCCGAGGAACACTGCGACCAGGAGGGCTGCCCCCAGAACTTCCACGAGCAGCACGCCGGCCATCGACGTCTGGATCACGGAGTGCTCGCCGAAGCCGGCGGTGACGGTGTCAAACGCCGTGCGGGCGTCCGGAATGTTAGGCACCGTGCGGAGGATGCCGAACAGGGCGAGCGCGCCCGCCGCCGCGCCGACCAGCTGCGCGCCGATGTAGGCCGCGGCTGTGGCGATGCCGATCCTCCCCGCAACGAGGTTGCCCAGCGTGATGGCCGGGTTAAAGTGGCCGCCCGAGATGTACGCAAAGGCCAGCATCGCCGCAGTCACGGCGAGGCCGCCGGCGAGGGCGCCTGGCAGCGGGTTGGACTGCGGCAGGGTGAAGAGCGGCACGCCCAGCCCGGCGACCACCAGAAAGAGCGTTCCGAAGGCCTCCGCTCCGAGCCTGGACAGGAGTCCTGGCCGGAATCCGTTGTCACCGGCGGATTGCCGGTGGTCGGTCGGGGGAACGGACACAGGGGTGGTCATGGCGGGGGGAATCCTTTGTTTCGGTCAGCGGGGGAACGCCGCTCACGTCGGGAGCCGGCCCCAGCAGTCTGGCAGCAAAGTCTGGACGGTTGCTGAATCCGAGCTTATCGTCCGGTGGCTGGCGGCCCGGCATTGAGAGGGCGACATCACAGCGCGGTCCGGGATCGCAGCGGTCCACATCACTGAGTCCGGAACCAGAGGGCCGGGAGAGATCCCGCGGGCAGGTAAATTTGCCTGCATGAGCAATGATCCCGGCACCATTCCGTCCTCCGAGTCCCGCATCCACGGCTGCCTGCTGGGCGGCGCCCTGGGCGACTCGCTCGGCTACGCCGTCGAGTTCGCTCCGATAGACGAGATCCGGGGCCGTTTTGGCGCCGGAGGCCTCCGGGATTTTTCCATGCTCGACGGCGGGACGCATTTCTCGGACGACACGCAGATGACGCTCTACACGGTGGACGGGATCGTCGAGGCCCTGGAGTGGGCCAACTCCGGTGTCGGCGCCGATGCCAACGCCTGCGTGTGGCTTGCGTACCTGCGCTGGCTGGACACGCAGGGCGTGCCCCTTCCCGAATCCGCGCCGCGGCCGCAGTCCCGCTGGATTGACGGCCAGGAGGTGCTGCGGCACCGCCGGGCACCGGGCAATGCCTGCCTGAGCGGGCTGGCCACCGGTGAAATGGGAACGGCCGCCCGTCCGGTCAATCCTGATTCAAAGGGCTGCGGAACGGTGATGCGTTCCGCCCCCTTCGGTCTCGTTCCGCACATTCCGGCGGACTCCGTGTACAAGTTGAGTGCCGACGCGGCGTCACTCACGCATGGGCATCCCTCCGCCCGGCAGAGCGCGGGCTCATTCAGCCTGCTCATCCATTCCCTGGTGCAGGGCAGCAGCCTGGCCGAGGCAGCGCAGGCTGCCCTGGCCCGGGTGCTGGGCGACAACGGGGCGGCGCCCGAACTCCGCGAGCGGCTGGGGGCCGCGGTCCGCCTCGCCGGCGAGGCCACCCTGCTCAGCCCGGAGGACCTGGTCCGTGAACTGGGTGAGGGCTGGGTCGCAGAGGAGGCTCTCGCCGTCGGGCTTTATGCGGTCCTGGCCACGACTCCACGGACGCCCGGACTCAGCGCAGAGCCAGACGGCACGGCGCATCCGGTGGACCATTTCAAGGCGGCCATAGCCGTGGCCATCAACCACAGCGGCGACAGCGATTCCACCGGGTCCATCGCAGGCAACATCCTGGGCGCGTACTACGGCACGGCCTGCCTGCCCACGGACTGGCTGGACGCGCTCGAGGCGCCCGAGGTGATCCGCGGCATGGCCGGGCAGCTGGTTGCCGTCACATCTGGCTGAGCGGAATGTTGTTGCAGGCCTCGCAGACGTCTTCGGGGATGAGCCCCCGGCGCTGCAGCAGGCCGAAGATGGCGCAGCCGAGGCAGTACCCGGCGAAGGCTTCCAGCGAAGCGGCAATAATCAGCACGGCGAGCAGGATCCAGGCGGCAGGCGCGAGGCCGGCGGCCAGCAGGAGGGCGGCCGCCGTGGACATCGCTGCGCCGATGCCCTGTGCGAAACGCTTGGGCGGCCCCGGCACCAGCTTGACCCGCCCCAGCCGCGGGGCGAGGACCTTGACCGAAAGCAGGGCCAGCGGGGAGATCCTCGGGCCGAACAGCACCCGCAGCCAAAAACCGGCGGCAATGAGCGCCAGGCCCCAGCCGAAGCCGGTGAGCAGAGTTGCGGCGGCAAGCAGGACCACCAGCCCGGCAGTGATGCGGGCCGCGTACTCGTTGACCGGGTTGGGAAAGGCGAACACGGTACCCAGTCCGCCTGAATTGCCCAGTGTGCTTAGCTTGCCCATGGGGCAAGGCTAGGAGAAGGCCGACGGCGGAGGGAAGCTTTGTTGCGCCGTGTGTACCGGGCGCCGCCCACCAACCCACGCGTTTTAGGACGCCCCCTCAGATCCTGCCGGTATTCCGCAACGCGTCCTCATGTCCTGCCGGTGGTCTCGTCCGCTCCGGCAGGACCTGACGGAGCGTTCGAAGAAACCCGGCAGGACGTGAGGGAGCGTTTGAAGAAAACCCGCAGGATGTGAGGGAGCGTCAGTTAAAAGGCTGCAGGACCTGCGGAAGCGTCCGCCAGGTATGCCGGTGCGCCGCCCACCATCTGCAGGAACTCCCCCTCGGAAATCACCTCGATGGCCTGGCCGCGGTCGTGCAGCTCCAGCACGCGTTTGGCCTTGCCCGTGAGCCGGCCGGAGCGCAGGTCGCCCGCCACGAAGCCGTCCCCCACCACCAGGACGCTGGTCCGCGCCGTGACCCGGCTTTCCGGGCGCGCCCCCAGTTCAGCGGACCGCGTCTTCGCTTCGGGCCGCGGCATCGCGAGCTGGCCAGTGAAGACGATGGTCTGCCCGAACAGCGGGTTCCCGGGTTCGGCGTCGGGATTGGGCTCTGGATTGGGTCCTTCCTCGGGCCATCCGCTGCGGAACGGCCGGACCACTCGGTCAGCACCGGCGCCGCCCGCGGCGGCGAGTGCCGCAGCAGTGGCTTTCGAAAGCTCACCGGCGGAGGGGTCGAACGCAGCCTGTTGAGGTATGGAAAGCCCCAGTGAAAGGTAGAGCTCGGCAATGCTGCTGGCCCGGTTGCGCCCGGCGATGTCGATGAGGATGCCGGCGCATGCCCTGGCGTCCTCGGCGGCGTCGTGGTGGTTCACGAGGGGCACGCCCGCCTCTTCGGCGGCGAAGGGCAGGGAATTTGAAACCAGGGAGTAGCAGCGCCGGGACAGCATCACAGTGCACACGTAGTCGTAGGCGGGGCCGGGAAGCCCCGAGACCTCAAGCCCGGAACGGATTACCCCGAGGTCGAAGGCGGCATTGTGCGCTGCGAGGATGTCGCCACCGATGAACGCGCCGATCTCCGGAAAAAGCTCACCGAAGCGGGGCTTGCCCGCCACCTGTTCGGGCCTGATGCCGTGGACACGGACGTTGTGATAATCGAATGAATCGTGGTTTTCCGGCGGCCGCATCAGCCACGAGGCCTCCTCGACGATGACGCCGCCACGGACCTTGGTCAGGCCAACGGCGCACGGCGAACCGCGGAAGCCGTTGGCGGTCTCGAAGTCGATCGCCGTAAAGTCCAAACTCACGGGGACAACTGTAGCCCGGCCGGGGCGCTGAACCCGTCAAGTACCCTTGAAACGTGAACTTTAATGCATTGAGCGACTTTGCCGTGCCCGCGCTGGGTGGCGCCGGCCCCGTCCAGCCGCATCTGGCATCATTCCTGCCCGATTGGCTTAACCCCCAGGTGTTCCTCGCCGACCCTGCCCTTGCCCCGTGGGTTGTTCTGCTGGTGTGCGGCATTATCTTCGCCGAAACCGGGCTGCTGATCGGGTTCTTCCTGCCCGGCGATTCCATGCTGTTTACGGCGGGCCTGCTCGTGGCCACGGACACGATCAAATTCAACATTTGGCTCTTCGCCGCACTGATCATCGTGGCCGCCATCCTCGGTAACCAGACCGGCTACCTCATCGGGTCCAAGGCCGGCCCCGCCATCTTCAACAAGCCGGACTCACGGCTCTTCAAGCGCGAGAACGTCGACAGCGCACACAAGTTCTTCGAAAAGCACGGCGGCAAAGCCCTGATCCTGGCCCGCTTTGTGCCCATCATCCGCACGTTTGTTCCCGTCATCGTGGGCGTCGCCGGAATGGACAAGCGGAAGTTCTTCCTGTTCAACGTCATCGGCGCTGTCCTCTGGGGCGGCGGCGTGACCCTTCTCGGCTACCTGCTGGGCGACAAGGTCCCGTGGGTGCGGGACAACCTGGACATCATCTTCATCATCATTGTCCTGCTTTCGGTGATCCCGGTGGGCATTGAAGTGATCCGCGGCATGGCCGCCAAGCGCGAGGCCGCGGCCTTCGGCACGGACCCGGTGGAGGAGTTCATCGAGGAGCACGAGCCCGAGGCAGAACGCAAAACCAACCTCGACTGACCGGCACTCCGGCAAGCTTTCTGCACAGCCGGAACCCCAAACAGGAAAGGCACCTCAGAACTGAGGTGCCTTTCCTGTATGCAGAAGATTTATTGCCGCAGTGCCTCCACGATCGAGGGAAGCAGCGCGCGGAACGCCAGGCCGCGGTGGCTGATGGCGTTTTTCTCCTCCGGGCTGAGCTCTGCGCAGCTGCGGTCCAGGCCCAGGGGTTCCAGGACGGGATCGTAGCCGAACCCGCCTTCACCGCGCGGTTCGCGCAGCAGCGTTCCGGCCAGCTGGCCGTACTCCACCACCTCGCGGGCCCCGTCCCCGGATGCCGGCGCCGGCACCGCGAGGGCCGCCGCGCACACGAAGGCGGCACCGCGGTGCCCGTCCGGCACGTCCGCCAACTGGGCCAGCAGCAGGTGCAGATTGGCGTCGTCGTCACCGTGGCGGCCAGCCCACCGCGCCGAGAAAATCCCCGGCGCACCACCGAGGACATCCACTGCCAGCCCGGAGTCGTCAGCGATGGCCACCAGTCCCGTGGCCTCAGCCACCGCCCGCGCCTTCAGCAGGGAATTTTCCGCAAAGGTCACCCCTGTTTCCGCGACGTCCGGGGCTCCGACGGCGGCCGCGTCCACTACCTGCGTGTCGACGTCGAGGCCCGGGATCTGCCCGCGCAGCAGCTCACGCAGCTCCCGCAGTTTGCCGGCGTTGCGGGTGGCCAGCACCAGCCGGGGAGAAGCCCCCGGTGCAGTTCCGGCATTCACGGCGCTGTTCCCACTCACGGCGCTGTTCCCATTCACGGCGCTTCGGCCAGGGTTTCGCGCTGGATGGCGGCCAGCTGTTCTGTCCCCAGCAGGGCCAGGTCCAGCAGCTTGTTGAGCTCGTCGCGGTCAAAGGGTGCGCCCTCGGCGGTGCCCTGGACCTCGACGAACTTGCCGGAGCCGGTCACCACGACGTTCATGTCGGTTTCGGCGCGCACATCCTCGATGTACGGCAGGTCCAGCATCGGGATGCCGTCGATGATCCCCACCGACACAGCAGCGATGGTGTCGATCAGGGGCTGGGCGTTGCGGGCGATCATCTTGTTCTCGCGGGCAAAGCGGATGGCCTCGGCGAGCGCCACATAGGCGCCGGTGATTGCCGCTGTCCGGGTGCCGCCGTCGGCCTGCAGGACATCGCAGTCCAGCACGATGGTGTTCTCCCCCAGGGCCTTGGTGTCGATGATCGAACGCAGCGAGCGCCCGATGAGGCGGGAAATCTCGTGGGTGCGGCCGCCGATCTTGCCCTTGACGGACTCGCGGTCCGAGCGGGTGTTCGTGGCACGCGGGAGCATGGCGTATTCGGCGGTCACCCAGCCGCGGCCTTCGCCCTTGAGCCAGCGCGGAACGCCTTCAGTGAGGGAAGCGGTGCACAGGACCCGGGTGTTGCCGAACTCGATGAGGGCCGACCCCTCGGCCTGCTTGGACCAGCCGCGGGTGATGCTGATGGGCCTGAGCTGGTCCGGGGTGCGGCCGTCGGCACGGATGACGGGGGCAGTGGTTGCTTCGGAAGTCATGCCTTTAGCTTATCGAGGCTACAGGCGGGACGTGTCACGTCAGCCGGCGCCGGGTTGGTAGCTGCCGGCTCAGACGGTGTAGTGCACGCCCGCCACGGCCACGGCGACGTCACCGGCAAACGCGGGACGCGCCTCGGCCATGACCTTGGTCTGCGAAGTCCACACCGGAATGTGGGTGAGGAGCAGCCGGCGGGCACCCGCGGCGGTGGCTGCCTCGGCGGCCCGTTTGCCGGTCAGGTGGACGTCCTTGATGCCGTCGTCGCGGCCTTCCTCGAACGCCGCTTCGCAGAGGAAGAGGTGGGCGTCCTTGGCCGCCTCCTCCAGCCCGCGGCACGAGTCCGTGTCCCCTGAATAGGTCAGTACGCGGGTCACGGCATTCCCGGCGGCGTCCGGCTCGGTCACCTCCACGCGCAGCGCATAGGCCTCCTCCACCGGGTGGTTCACGGCGAACGGCGTCACGGTGAAGGGGCCGACGGTGACCGACTGGCGCTCGGTCCAGTTGGTGAAGTCGAACTCCTCGTGCATCCCGGGGTCCAGGTCCAGGCCGTAGGCAGTTGCCATCCTGTCTGCGGTGGCGGCGGGGCCCCAGACGGGGATCCTGCCCCGGTCCCAGCCGCCCGGCTTCCAGCGCACGGCCACGTGCAGGCCGCACAGGTCCATGCAGTGGTCGGGGTGCAGGTGTGTGAGGAAGATCGCGTCGATGTCCTCGAGGTCGGTGTACCGCTGGATGGCGCCCAGGGCACCGCTGCCGAGGTCCATGACCACCTTCCACACCCGTTCGCCGTCGCTGGCGGTCAGGAGGTAGCAGGAGGCGGGTGATCCGGGGCCGGGAAATGAGCCCGTGCAGCCGACGATGGTGAGCTTCACAGGAAGGACCCCCCGGGGGCAGCCCCGCTGCCGGCGGTCTGCCCGACGAAGTTGGAGATGCGCGGGCGTGCCGCCGCGTTCCGCGCGGCCTCGATCATTTCAGGGGTGATCCTCGCCAAGCTGCCGGTGGGGTACTGCGCCGCGACGTGGTCCACATGTTTGACGCTGAGCACCTCCGGCCCGAGGAACCTTCGGGCCAGGGCCTCGAACTGGCCGGGATCGCCGGTGGCGATGAAGCTGTGCTCGGGCCGCGCCGGGTCCGTCCTTTCGAGGCCGTTGCTGGCCAGCGCCCGGTAGACGTCCTTGGCGGTTTCCTCGGCGCTGGAGACCAGGGTGACGTCCTCGCCCATGACGTAGGAGATCACGCCGGTCAGCAGCGGGTAGTGCGTGCAGCCCAGCACCACGGTGTCCACGCCGGCTGCCTTCAGCGGCTCCAGGTACTCCCGGGCGACGTCGAGCAGTTCAGGTCCGGTGGTGATGCCGGCCTCCACATAGGGCACGAAAGCCGGGCAGGCCACGGAGGTGATCTCCAGGTCAGGCGCCGCGGCGAACGTGTCCTCGTAGGCCCGGGACCCCACGGTGGCGGAGGTGCCGATCACGCCCACCCGGCCGGTGCGGGTGGCCGCCACGGCGCGGCGTACCGCCGGCTGGATCACCTCGATGACGGGGATTCCGTAGCGCGCGGTGTAGCGCTCACGGGCGTCCCGGAGCACAGCGGCCGACGCCGAGTTGCAGGCGATGGTGAGCAGCTTGACGCCGGAGTCCACGAGTTCGTCCATGACGCCCAGGGCGTTGGCGCGCACCTCCGCAATGGGCAGCGGTCCGTACGGTCCGTGCGCGGTGTCGCCGACGTAGAGGATGGACTCGTTGGGCAGCTGGTCGATGATCGACCGCGCCACCGTGAGGCCGCCGACCCCGGAGTCGAAGACGCCGATCGGCAGCGATCCCACATTTATGCCGTCGGCCGTTGCGGACTCCGCTGCAGCTCCCGCTGCCGGATCCATGCTCGATGCTGAAGTCATGATTATTTGAGGATAGGTCTTCCCGTGAGGTGCGGCCATCACTTGTGGCGGGCGACTCATGTCGAATTTGTCACATTCGGCGCAGCCCTAACCGCTCAGGGCCGAAGGAGCTGCCCACCCCGGAAACCCCTCAGGGCCGCGTGTCCAGTGACTGCAGCATCGCCTGGACAAGCGACTCCTGCAGCCACGTGGTGAAGTTGTACACCAGGGCGAGGTAGCTTTCCACGTCCTCGGCCTGGGACCAGTCCTGCATCTGGTGGACGTGGTCGGCGTCCGCTTCGTCCCGGATGTCGAGCCGCTCGGCGAGCACCAGACGCACGTCGTTGAGCGCCGTGGACCAGTGCCGGGCATCAGACGGGGTCAGGACGAGCTCATCCTTGTCCAGGCCCAGCGCGGCGGCGCGCAGCGCGCCGATCTTGCTTTCCCGCAGGGAGCGTTCGGTGAGCTGGCGAAACTCAAGCGAGGCGGCGGCGTCGTCCTTCACTGCGTTGGGCAGCAGCCGCCGGAGGGCGCGGTCCTGGGGTTCGCGGACCTCCATGTCCAGTCCGATCAGCGCGGCCAGCGGATCCTCGGAGCCGCGGTCGGCCGGCTCCAGCATGGAGATGACGTCGGCGAACAGGCTGCGCAGCAGTTCCCGCTCGGCCGGTTCGAGGAATCCGGTGATGCCCTTGAGTCCGTACTTGAAAGCCTTAGCCACGTTTTCCCTTGCCCTTGCCCGGTCCGCCGCGTTTGCCGCCCCCGCTGTCTCCGCCGGTGGCCTTTTCCACGGTGGCCCACAGGCCAAACCCGTGCATCGCGACCGCGTGCTGCTCCACCTGTTCCTTGCTGCCGTGGGCAACGATGGACCGGCCCTTCCTGTGGACCTCGAGCATCAGCTTGTTGGCCTTGGTTTCCGAGTAGCCGAAATAGCTCTGGAAAACATAGCTGACGTAGCTCATCAGATTGACGGGGTCATTCCAGATGACAAGGTTCCAAGGGACGTCCGGGGCGGTCAGGGTATCGGTGGACACCGCCGTTCCGGTCTGGATGCTCTCCTGGGTGTCAGGGCCGAGCGCAACGCTTAAGGTCATCTGTCCATTCTATGGCGATGGTGGGCCCACGCCGGCGAGGGCCCCACGGCGAAGCGAAGCGAGACGTGGGAGCCGGTGGGTGGGCCCACGCCGGCGAGGGCCCCGCGGCGAAGCGAAGCGAGACGTGGGAGCCGGTGGGGACTAGAGTGATTTTTGTGAATAACTCCGCCGGCTGGGAGCAGCCCCGCACGTCCCTGTTCACCGACCATTACGAGCTGACCATGCTGCAGGGGGCCCTCCACTCCGGCGCCGCGCACCGCAAGGCCGTTTTCGAGGCGTTCGCACGCAGGCTCCCGGACGGCCGCCGCTACGGGGTTGTGGGCGGTACGGGCAGACTGCTGGAAGGCATCATGGCGTTCCGGTTCGGCGAGGCGGAGCTGGGATTCCTGGCGCGCACCGGCGTCGTCAATAAGGAGACCCTCGACTACCTGGCAGACTTCCGCTTCACGGGCGACATCTGGGGTTATGCCGAGGGCGAAGCGTACTTCCCCAACTCCCCCATCCTGATCGTCGAATCAACGTTCGCAGAGGCGTGCATCCTGGAGACGTACGTGCTGTCCGTCCTCAACCACGACAGCGCCATCGCCTCGGCGGCGTCGCGCATGGTGATGGCGGCGGGTCAGCGCCCCTGCATCGAGATGGGGTCCCGGCGGACGCAGGAGGAATCGGCCACGGCTGCCGCCCGCGCCGCCGTCATCGCCGGGTTCGACAGCACCTCAAACCTCGAGGCCGGGCTGCGGTACGGCCTCAAGACGGTGGGCACCGCCGCCCACTCCTTCACGCTCCTCCATGACACCGAGCGGGACGCGTTTGAGGCGCAGGTCGCCTCCCTGGGGGCCGGCACCTCGCTGCTCGTGGACACGTACGACGTCGAGACGGCCGTCCGTACGGCCGTGGACATCGCCGGGGACAAGTTGGGCGCCGTGCGGCTGGACTCCGGCGACCTGGTGGAACAGGCGCAGTGGGTCCGGCACCTGCTGGATGAGCTGGGCAACGAACATACCCGCATCACGGTGACCTCGGACCTGGACGAATACGCGATTGCGGCGCTGCAGTCCGCCCCCGTTGACTCCTACGGGGTGGGCACGTCCCTGGTGACCGGCTCCGGCGCGCCCACCGCCAGCATGGTCTACAAGCTGGTCAGCCGGACCAACGACGCCGGGGAGTTCGTCCCGGTGGCGAAGGCCGCCAAGAACAAGACGAGCAAGGGCGGCCGGAAGTACGCCCTCCGCCGGCTCAACGACAACGGCACGGCCACCCAGGAGCTCATCGGCGTGGGCCACCGGCCAGCGGACGACGGCAACGACCGCACGCTGCTGCAGCAGTTCATCAAGAACGGCGAACTCCTGCCGGGCTGGACCGGCCACGAAGGAGTCCTGCGAGCCCGGCGGCGCCACGCTGATTCGCTGGCCGAGCTGCCGGCAGTGGTCCACCGCCTGCACCGCGGCGAGCCGGCCATCCCGACAATCTACGAAGAGAACTGAGGAGAACCGATGGCACGGGCACTCATCATCGTCGATGTCCAGAACGATTTCTGCGAGGGCGGCGCACTGCCGGTGGAGGGCGGGGCCGCCGTGGCCGGGGCCATCAGCGAGTACGTCGAGAACCACCACGGCCAGTTCGACCACATCGTGGCCACGCAGGACTGGCACATCGATCCGGGCGCCCATTTCTCGGAAGCCCCGGACTTCAAGGACACCTGGCCGCCGCACTGCGTGGCGGGGACCCAGGGTGCCGAGCTTCACCCGGAGCTCGACACCGAACACATCCAGGCGTACTTCCACAAGGGCCTCTACACCGCGGCCTACTCCGGGTTCGAGGGCCTGCTGGCACCAGAGGACGCCGTCCCCACCGGGGAGCGGCAGCCCGGGTCCATGCCCGGTGCAGCGGATCCCGCCTATGCGCCGGAGGAAGATGCGATCGGCCTCGATGACTGGCTCCAGAGCCACGACGTGGAGGACGTCGTGGTGGTGGGCCTCACCACCGACTACTGCGTGATGGCCACGTCCCTGGATGCGGTCCAGGCCGGCTACTCCGTCACCGTGATCAAGCGGCTGACGGCGGGCATCGCCGATGACCTCGACGACGCCTACGCCGAAATGGAACTGGGCGGAGTGGACCTCGAGTAGGTCCCTGCTCCCCGTTCTTCCCCGCCCTGCTACTTCCGGCCGATGAACCAGTCCTGGAGCTTTTTCAGCCTGGACTGGAGCTGCTCCTCGTTCGCCTGGGCAACCGGAGGGCCGCCGCAGACGGTCCGGAGTTTCGTGTGCACCACGCCGTGCGGGGTGCCCGTCCGCGCAGACCAGGCCGCCACGTTCTTCGCCAGCTCGTTCCGCAGGTCCACCAGCATCCGGTGGTCCGGTACTGCGGGGGCAGCGGGAGCGGCCGCGGGGCTCTGGCGTTTCTTCCGGCCCTGCTGCTCATGCTGGCGCTGGCGGAGCAGCATGCCCACCTGTTCGGCGTCCAGCAGGCCCGGGATGCCGAGGAAGTCCAGTTCGTCCTCGGAGCCGATGTCGCCGCCCGTGCCGAACTCGCCGCCGTCGAACAGCACGCGGTCGAAGGACGCCTGCGAGTCCAGCGCCTCGAACTTGCCCTTGGTCAGGCTGTCCGAGGCCTTCTCCTCACGGTTCGCCTCGTCCATCAGGGACTCTTCGAGGTCCATCAGGCCGTCCGGGTCGTCGTTCTGCGGCCGGTCCAGGGCATGGTCACGTTCGGCTTCCATGCTGTTGGCGAGCGCCATCAGCTGGGGAACGGACGGCAGGAAAACCGAGGCCGTCTCGCCCCGCTTCCGGGAACGCACAAAGCGCCCCACGGCCTGCGCGAAGAACAAGGGGGTGGAGGTGGAGGTGGCGTAGACGCCCACCGACAGGCGCGGAACGTCCACGCCTTCGGACACCATGCGCACGGCAACCATCCAGCGCTTGTCGCTGGCCGTGAATTCCTCGATCTTGTCTGAGGCCTTCGCGTCGTCGGACAGAATCACCGTCGGCGACTCGCCCGTGATCTTCTTGAGCTGGCCGGCGTATGCCCGGGCGTCGTCGTGGTCGGTGGCGATCACCAGGCCGCCGGCGTCGGGAACGGACCGCCGGACCTCGCTGAGCCGTTTGTCCGCTCCTGCCAGGACGGCGGGGATCCACTCCCCCGCCGGGTTCAGGGCGGTCCGCCAGGCCTGTGACGTGATGTCCTTGGTGACCGCGGCCTCGCCAAGGGACGCGGCCATCTCGTCACCCGCGCTGGTGCGCCAACGCATCTGTCCCGAATACGCCATGAAAATAACCGGGCGCACCACGTGGTCACGCAGCGCGTTGCCGTAGCCGTAGGTGTAGTCCGACTTCGAGCGCCGGATGCCCTCGCGGTCCTCGGTGTACTCCACGAACGGAATGGGCGAGGTGTCCGACCGGAACGGCGTACCGGTCAGGGACAGCCGCCGGGCTGCGGGGTCGAAGGCCTCGCGCAGCCCGTCGCCCCAGGACAGCGCCTCGCCGCCGTGGTGGATTTCATCAAGAATCACCAGGGTGCGGGCGGCCTCGGTTTTGGCCCGGTGCAGCATGGGTTTGCTGGCCACCTGCGCGTAGGTCACGGCCACGCCGATGAACCCGCGGCCGTGCTGGCCGTCCGAGTTCTTGAAGTTCGGGTCAATGGCGATGCCGACGCGCGCGGCAGCGTCTGCCCACTGCCGCTTCAGGTGGTCGGTGGGCGCGACGATCGTCACGCGGTTCACCGTGCCGGCCTCGATGAGCATGGAGGCCACCCTGAGCGCGAAGGTGGTCTTACCGGCGCCGGGGGTGGCCACGGCCATGAAATCGCGCGGAGCCCTGCTGAAGTAAAGATCCAGGGCTTCCTGCTGCCAGGCACGGAGCTTCGGGGCGGTTCCCCAGGCTGCACGTTCCGGGTAGGCCGGGGGCAGGGTGGGTCCGCCGAAGAGTGTCTCCGTCACTATTTGTTGTTGCCTGAGTCTCCGCCGGACCCACTGCCGCCGTCGTTGCCCGGGCGGAGCCCGTCATAGACCTCTTTGCACATCGGGCAGACCGGGAACTTCTGCGGATCCCGTCCGGGCGTCCAGACCTTGCCGCACAGCGCGATGACCGGTTCGCCCGTCATGGCGGACTCCATGATCTTTTCCTTGCGCACGTAGTGCGAAAAGCGCTCACGGTCGCCGGGCTCCACTTCCTGGCGCAGTTCCTCGCGCTCAATGGTTGCGGTGGACGATCCGGAGCCGGAAAGCTCACGCATGGGGTCGTTGTCGAGAGGATCCGTCATGCTACTCATGGCATCCATCTTAGCCGTTCCGAAGGTGCAGCCGCGGGAGGTCCCGGGCGCAGGTCCCGGGCGCAGGTTCCGGTCAGAGACCCTGCCACGCCGGTTTGTGGTCAAAGGTGTGCCGGTAGTAGTCCGCGAGCTTCAGTGACGACGCGGCGGCCTCGTCCACCAGGACCGAGGCGTGCGGGTGCAACTGCAGCACCGAGGCGGGGCAGATCGCGGCGAGGGGTCCCTCCACCAGGTCATGGACCGCCTGCGCCTTCTGTGCTCCCGTGGCAATCAGGATGGCGTGGCGCGACTCGAGGATGGTGCCCAGCCCCTGGGTCACCACGTGGTGCGGAACCTCGTCAAGGCTGCGGAAGAAGCGGGCGTTGTCGCGCCGGGTCTGCTCGATGAGCGACTTGATCCGGGTGCGGGATGCCAGGGACGACCCCGGCTCGTTGAAACCGATGTGCCCGTCGGTGCCGAGGCCCAGAAGCTGCACGTCGATGCCGCCGCGCTCCCTGATCCGGTCTTCGTAAGCCCGGCATGCCGCCGGAATGTCCGGGGCGCTTCCGTCCGGTCCGAGGACGTTCACCGGGTCGATGTCGACCCGGTTCGCGAAGTCGCGGCGGATGACCTCCCGGTAGGACTCGGGGTGGCCGGGTTCCAGCCCGACGTACTCATCCAGGGTGAATCCGTACGCACGGCTGAAGTCCAGGCCGGCCTGATCGTGGCGCCGGGCGAGTTCGTCGTAGACCGGGAGCGGCGAGGATCCCGTGGCAAGCCCCAGCACGGCGTCGGGCTTGTCACGCAGCAGGCGTTCCACCGCATCCGCCACGAGGGAGGCAATCTGCCTGGCGCCCGGAAGTATGACGACCTCCATTTTCGGCCTTTCTCTCTCAGCTGTCCTGCTAGTCAACCACGGCGGGTCCCCGCCCGGCAGATGCATTCAGGGTTGGGGTTTCAGCGATTGACGGCGACCTGGGCGAGGAGCTCCGGGCCGCGGGCATCGAGCCAGCGCCCGCCCACCCGGACCCCGACTATGAACAGTGCCGTGCCAAGGACGGGACCAAGTGCCAGATTGATCCAGCCAAACAGCTGGTCTCCGGTGAGAACCTGTGCGAGCACCAGGCCGGCCTCCGGGAGGACCAGCAGCAGGAGGACACCCATCCCGCCAAACTGGACGGCGAGGGTCTGACCCACATTTCCCGGGGGCTTCTTGAACGGGCTGTCGCCGGGCAGCGGCACGGCAATGGTGTAGCGGGCGGACACCACGGAGGAGAGGCCCAGTCCGGTCAGTAACACCCCCACGGATATCCCGACGATGGAGGGCCACCATGCCCAGTCCCCCGTGATGAAGAACGGCACGGTGGCCAGGACCAGTACCGCAGGCAACGCAAACGCCAGGCAGGCCAGCGCGCGCCCCAGCCGGTCATGGACTCCCCGCACGCCGGCGGCGACGTGCAGGGCAAACGCGGTGTTGTCGTAGGACACATCCCCCGAAATTGACCATGCCAGCAGGAACGCAGTGAGCGGTCCGGTGATCATCAGTACGCCATAGTCGTTGGTCTGGCTGCCCTGGAAAGCCAGCACCACCGGCAGCAGCGGAACAACCACCAGGGAACCTGAATACCGGGGATCACGGAACCAGTAGGTCAGCGCCCGAGCCGTGACGGCACCGGCCGGCGTCGCGGGCAGGAGGGCGAACAGCCCCAGGCGTCCGCCCTTCCGGCGGCTGCTTCCGCTGTAGGACGGCGTGACCAGCGCCCGTTCCAGCAGCAGCTTCCAGCACCAGGAAAGCCCCGCCAGCGTAGCCGCGGCAATGAGCAGCTTGAGTCCGGCCGGGCCTGCCCGTCCCGCTGCGAGATCGCCGCCCAGCGACCAGGCCGCCCCCAGCGGCGTCCAGGAAATCCTGCCGGCCAGGCCGGAAAGGAAGGCCCCGGAACCCGCCATTCCCTGGAAGATGCCTGCGGTGATCGGGCCCAGGAGGACCAGGGGAACCATGAAGGCGATACCGCTGACGTCCTTGAACCGGCGTGACGCCGCCAGGCTCGCCGTGGCGGTGGTGACGACGCGGCAGAACACCACGCAGGTGAGCACGCCCAGGACTGCGCCGAGCAGCGCACCCGCAGCGGGCACTACACCGCGGGACCAGGTGACCACGGTGCCCAGGGCGACGAGCAGGGTGGCCAGCCCCGGAATCCCGATGAGGCCGCCGAGCGCGAGGCCGGCCAGAAGCTGCGGCATGGGCACGGCCGATGTGGTGAACCGGGCAGGGTCCAGCGTCATGTCCACGGCGGAGGCAATCACCGGGACAATTCCCCAGCCCAGCAGGGCCGCCGAGCCGCCAAGCACCACCACGGTCTGGGCCAGGTCCGGGTCCTCCTGCCGCAGCAGGACGAGCAGCACCACGCACATGCCGACGAAAACGAGCGCATACAGTCCGCCGAACGCCAGCCCCACCAGCTGCCACGGGCTCCGCCTGAGGCCGTTCCGCAGCAGTGTGAGCTTCAGCCTCAGGAGGTGCGCAACCATTCGAGCCCCTTCGTCTGGCTCCTGCCGCCCACGAGCTGCACGAACCGTTCTTCCAGGGTGGCTCCGGCACGCACCTGGTCGATGGTGCCGGCGGCCAGGATCCGGCCGCCGGCGATCACGGCCACGTGGTCGCACATCCGCTGTACGAGGTCCATCACATGGCTGGACACGATCACGGTGCCGCCCGAGCCCACATACCTGTCCAGGATGTCTTTGATGTTGGCGGCGGAGACGGGATCCACGGATTCGAAGGGCTCATCCAGCACGAGGACCTTCGGAGCGTGGATCAGCGCGGAGGCGAGCGCGATCTTCTTAGTCATGCCGGCGGAGTAATCCACCACCAGGGTGCCCGCGTCCTGGCTGAGGTCCAGGGCTGCGAGCAACTCACCCACCCGGGAGGCCACCACGTCCCTGTCCATGCCCCGCAGCAGCCCGGCGTACGTGACCAGCTGCTCACCGCTGAGCCGGTCAAAGAGCCGCACCCCGTCGGGCAGGATGCCCATCAGCTTCTTGGCTTCCAGCGGTTGCGCCCAGACGTCCACCCCGTGGACCACGGCCGTTCCGAAGTCCGGGCGGAGAAGGCCCGTAGCCATGGACAGGATGGTGGTCTTGCCGGCACCGTTGGGTCCGACAATGCCGAAGAACGAACCCGCGGGAACGTCGAGGCTGATGCCGTCCACCGCGATCTTGGTGCCGAAGCGCTTGGCAAGCCCCCTGATCGAGAGTGCTGTTATGGGAGTGCTCATGCACTCACCCTAGCCGCGGCCTGCGGCCAGGGGGATCCTCCGGGAGGAGTAGAAAACCGGGAAGGTCCCGCCCTCCACAAGCGTCAGAACGTGCGTCTCGGCACGGCCCGTTCATACTGCGGCGCCCAGCGCAGGTCGTGGCCAAGTTCAAAGGCGGCGCGGAGCCACCAGTGCGGATCCCGCAGTGCCGCCCGGGCGATAAAGACGCCGTCAGCCTGGCCGGTGGCCACCACATGCTCTGCCTGGTCCGGGGACGTCAGCAGCCCCACGGTGCCGGTGGCGACTCCTGTTTCGCGGCGGATCCGGGCTGCGAATTCCGTTTGGTAGCCCGGTCCCGGCTGGATCTGCTGGTGTGCCACGGCCCCGCCGCTGGACACATCCACAAGGTCGACGCCCCGCTCGGCGGCCTGCGCGGCCAGGCTGACCGAGTTCTCGACGCTGATCCCGCCCTCTGCCCAGTCGGTTGCCGAGATGCGAAGCAGCAGCGGCATGGAGTCCGGGATGACGTTGCGAACAGCATCGATGACGGCCAATGTCAGCCGGTTCCGCCCGGCTGCATCGCCGCCCCAGGCGTCCGTGCGGTCGTTGATCAGCGGGCTTTGGAACTCGTGGAGGAGGTAGCCGTGGGCGCCGTGCAGTTCGATTGTGTCGAAGCCTATGTCGACGGCACGGGCCGCCGCGGCCGCAAAATCGGCGATGACGCGCCGGATGTCATCCTCGGTCATGGCCGCGGGCGGCATGTAGCCGTCGAAGGCCTGGGCGCCCGGACCCACTGTCTCCCAGCCGCCGTCGGACGCCGGCACCGATCCGGCCCGCCCGGAAAACGGCCAGTACGTGGACGCCTTGCGTCCTGCATGGGCGAGCTGGACGCCGATCTTGGTGTCGGCCACGCCGTGGCGGTGCACGAAGCGGACGATCCGCTCCCAGCCCAGCGCCTGCTCGTCGTTGTACAGCCCCGCGTCGCGCGGGCTGATGCGCCCTTCGGCGTTGACTGCAGCAGCCTCGGTCAGGATGAGGGCGGCTCCCCCGGCGGCGAACGATCCGAGGTGCATGAGGTGCCAGTCGTTGGGCACCCCGGGGGCCGCGTCAGGTTCGCAGCTGTACTGGCACATCGGCGAAACCCAGCCCCGGTGCTGCAGGTCCAGGGAGCGCAGCGTCAGGGGCCGGAACAGCGCGGGCACCCCCACTAAAACAGCACCCGCGCCAGAGCCTGGCGGGCCTTGCCCACACGGTCGTCTGTGGTTCCGACTACTTCGAACAGCTCAAGCAGGCGAACGCGGGCGGATTCGCGTTCCGGCCCGAAGTTCCTGCCGATGAACGCGACCACGCGGGCCAAGGCATCCTCCACGTGGCCGCCCGCAAGATCGAGGTCCGCCACACCCAGCTGGGCCGTCAGGTTGTCCGGTTCATCCGCGGCGAGCTGGCGCAGGGCCTCACCCTCGGGTCCTGAAAGGGTCTGCAGGCGTTCCATGAGTTCCACCTGCGCCAGGCCGGCCTTGGCCTCCGCGTCCGCCGGCATCTCGGCAAGCGCCTGCCGGTAGGCAGCGGCCGCTCCGGCATAGTCACCCACTTCAATGGCGTCGAAGGCCTTCTGGTGAAGCGGGGGCAGGGGGGCAGGGCCGGGTTCTTCAGAGGTACCGGTGCCACCTCCGACGTTGCCGGTGACCCCGTTGGCGGCGGCAACCGTAAGAAGTTCGTCCAGCAGGGGGCGGATCTGCTCCTCGTCCGCGCCGCCCTGGAAAAGCGGAACCGGCTGCCCCTTGAGAACGGCGACGGCGGTGGGGACGGCCTGCACCTGGAAGGCCTGGGCCAGCTGGGGGAACGCTTCGACGTCGGCAGCGGCGAGGACCAGCCTGCCGCCGTAGCTCTGGACGTTCCGGTCAAGCGCATCGAGCACGCCTGCCGATTCGGGCGAATAGGCGGCCCAGAGGACAAACACCACGGGCACCTGGGCGGACAGCTCGATAAGGCTCTGGAAGTTTGCCTCAGTGACGTCCACGCGGAGGGCGGGTCCGCCGTCGGCCTGCTGGGCCTGCTGGGCCGGTATGTCGCCGGCCGCGGGGCCATCGTTCGGCGCCGGCGGCGCTGGCCGCTGCTTGAGCGCGGAGAGATCGACGGCGCCGCGAAGGTTAAGCTGGCTCGCGGCCGAAGGGACAGGGCGGGAAGCTGGCGAACTCATAGCTCCCACTCTAGCCACAAGAGCGGCCGCGGTAAGCACCGCGGCCGCTCCAGTGACGGCAGGTTTAGGGAAGCCGTTCCCTACTTGAAGCTGGCGCCAACCAGTCCGCGCGTGGCGGCCACGAGCTTCATCGGATCCTTCGAGTCGGCCGGCGGCACGTACACGGCCACAGATTCGGCGAACTTCAGCACCATGCCGGTGTTGGTCTCCTTGCCACCGGCGAGGACGGCCGCATCGTTGCCGATGGAGAGCTTGTCGCCTTCGGCCTTGGGGGTGCCGTCGAAGTTGAAGGTCAGCCGGCCAAGGACCAGGGCCCCGCCGTCCTCCGTCCGGAACACAACCGTGTTCTCCGGAACAACCTTGTGCGTAAAGGCAAACTTGCCGTCCACGCCGTCCTTCACAATGTCGGCCTGGTAGGACAGCGTGTCCGCGATGTACGGGGACGATTCGCCTTCCACCAGCTTGCTCTTGAACGTGGAATTGGACTTGGTCAGCCGGTCCGCCAGTCCTGCGAGCGCTTCCTGCCCGCTGTAGAGCAGCCCGGACTTGTCGCCTGCGGCCAGCGACTCCGTGCCGCCGCGCACGATCGCCGGGAAGGTGGTGCCGGGCTGCAGCGGCGACGTGCCCACGAGCTTGTAGTTCTCCCGCGGGGACGTCTGCACGAGTGTGAGCAGCTGCGGTACTACATTGCCTTCACCCTGCGTGACGGCCAGGACGGAGCGCGGCCACTCGCGCTTGTCCGTGACCACCGTGGTCAGGAGCTTGGTGGACCGCACGGGCATGCGGGCGTCGTAGGAGGCCACCCGCGACCTGATCTTGTAGTTCTGGGTGCGGACCTCAAGCTCCGTCCCGGCAACGCGGGCGGCAAGCTTCTTGGCGTCCTTCGCGGCGTCGCCGGCGTCGGTGGCGCTGGCCACCTGTTCCAGGATGCGGCGGAACTGGGCATCAAGAACCACCGGCGTGCCGCCGGCCCCGGACGATGCGCTGGCCGTGGGGGCGGCGGACGTCGACGCCGGGGCAGACGAAGTGCTGGCCTGCGCGGCCGCTGCGGTGCCGGCGAGGACAACAGCCGTGGTGGCCGCAACCACCACGCTGAGCCGTGCGGAGGAGGACCGTTCAGCGGCCTTGGCTGCCGCCTTGGCGCGGGCCCGCCGCGCGAACGCGCTGCCCAGCTTGCCGTTGCCCTTGCCCGCGGATCCATTGTCGCCGGACCCGTTGCCGGAAGTCCCGCCGTCGCGGGGCGCCCCGCGCTTGGGCTTGAGGACCAGCAATGCCCCGCCGGCAAGGATCAGGAGCCCGCCGAGGACCATCAGCGGCACGGCCCACGGCATGGAGGTGTCATTGGGGAACGTCATGGAAATGGACGACGGCGCGGGCTTCTTTCCGTCCGCTGCGAGCAGAAGGGACCAGTCGCCGTCGGCCGGGGCGGACCACGTGTAGTCCAGCTCGCCACTGGCGTTCTCGGTGCTGACCCAGAGGTCGGATCCGGCCGGCGAAGGCGCGCTTGCTTCGCCGTCGGTGTGTTTCACCTGCAGCGACTTCTTGTCGTCGGAAACTCCGGTGACCGTGTTGTGTGCGGTCTTGCCCACCCAGGCGTCGACGTCATCCGGGCGTCCTGCCGCGAGCAGGAAGCTGCCCTCGCCCTTCACCTTGATGGTGACCGTCCCACCTTCGACGGTGCGCAGCTTCTGGTCGATCACGGTCAGGGGCGCGGCTTCGGCGGCGGAAGCCGTTGCCGTCACTGTCTCGGCAGGGGCCCAGAAGGTCTTCTGCCCGATGCCGGCCAGCAGTGTCAGGAGGCCGAGCAGCACAAGTGCAACTGCAGTCTTGAAACGCAAAGGAATACCTATCATCAGCGGGGGGTTCAACTTCAATAGTAACCGTTTTGTTACCAATAGGCCGGATCGAGGGGTTCAGGGGCCCGGCTGCCACTCCGGTTAAACGCCGGCCGCCCGGCTATTCACAAGGCTGCTGATAGTGTTTGCGATGATCATCACACCCGGCCCGCAGCCGCGGCGCCACGGACGGTAAAGGCATCAAAAAGCAGTGACTGAACACACGGATCCGTCCATGCGCGGCCCCGAAGATCTGCCCGACGCCGACTCCCCCCAGGGCCTGCCGGCACCAGCGGACACTGCTGCACGGAACGCGGCAGGACACGGCGCCGCGGCGCAGTCCACGCCGCCGCAGAAGCCCGGCAAGACGAAGGGCCGTCCCGCAGCCCTGGGCGCGGTGTTGAGGCGGCTGCGCCAGCCAATCCCCGGCGCCCAGCCCAGGCTCCGGTTCGAGTTCCCGCCGGAGCACCCGGACAGCGGCGGGGCAGAAGATGCCGGTGAAACCGCGGACAGCACACGTTTCGGTTCCCCCGGTCCCCGTATCTCGGCCCAGCACCCGCTGTATCTGGGGTTCATGGGCACCGTCGGTGTGGGCCTGGCCCTGCTCGTCTACTGGATCGGGTCCCACACCACCCAGCTCCTGCTCTGGATCGTTGCTGCGCTGTTCATCGCCCTCGGCCTGGACCCGGTGGTGAGGTGGCTGGAAGGCCGGAAGATACCCCGGCCCGCGGGCATCCTCGTGTCGGTGTCCGTCCTGATGATCGCGGTGGTCGGGTTCTTCGCCACCCTCATCCCCACGATCGTGGAACAGGTGACCGAGCTTGTGCAGCAGGCACCCGTGTGGGTGCGGGACTTCATCAACTCGGATTTCTTCCGGACCCTCGACAACCAGTTCGGCGTCCGCGACCGCATCACCGAGGAGCTGGACAAGTTCGTCAAGAACCCCGAGGCCATGAGCGGCATCTTCGGCGGCGTGCTTGGCTTCGGATCAACGGTGGCCAACGGCCTCTTCGGCACGCTGATCGTGCTGGTGCTCAGCCTGTACTTCCTCGCCGCGCTGCCCGCAATGAAGAGGTGGGGCTACCGGCTGGCGCCGCGGTCCCGCCGGCACCGCGTCGAGGCGCTGTCCGAGGAAATCACCCGTTCGGTGGGCAACTACGTCATCGGCCAGGCAGTGGTCGCCCTCCTGAATGCCACCTTCGCCTTCATCGTCATGTCCATCATCGGCGTGCCGTTCGCCGTGCTGCTGACCTTCATCGTGGCGCTGCTGGCCTTCATTCCGCTCGTTGGCGGGCTGATCGCCGGCGTGGTGGTCATCCTGATCACCCTGACGCTCGGCTGGCAGTCCGCCCTGGCCTACGCCATCTGCTACTTCGCCTACCTGCAGTTCGAGGCGTACTTCATCTCGCCGCGCATCATGCAGAAGGCTGTTGCGGTGCCGGGCGCCGTCGCCGTCATTTCGGTGATCGCGGGAGGCAGCCTGCTCGGCGTCCTCGGGGCACTCATTGCCATCCCGACGGCCGCCGCCACCCTCCTGCTCATCAAGGAGATCTACATCGTCCGCCAGGATAAGCACTAGACGCTTGCGGTGGCCACCGGTCCGTCCCACTCCAGCGGGAGGCCCGCGGTCCCTGAGCCGTCGCGCGTGACGTCGTCCACGATCTCGTTCAGCACCCGCGCGGCCTGCTTCTCCCCCACCCAGAGGTGCTTGGCGCCGTCGACCCCCACCACCCTGGCCTGAGGCACAAGGCTGAACCGCGCCTCCGCGGCGGCGGGCCTGAGGTAATCGTCGTGCTCCGGCACCAGGACGGTCAGCGGCTTGCCGGCGTCCGCCCACAGCAACAGGTGCTCGTCAGTGGCGCGGTGCAGCGGCGGGGACAGCAGAACGGCGCCCTCCACCTGGGAGACCACCGGTTCCACGGCGCCGTACATCAGCGCGAGCTCGGTTCCGAAGGACCAGCCCACGAGCCAGCGGTTGGGCAGCCCGCGCTCGACGGCGAAGCGCACCGCCGCCTCCACGTCGTACCGCTCGCCGACGCCTTCCTCGAACGTTCCGTCGCTGGTTCCGCGGGGCGAGGATGTTCCCCGGGTGTTGAAGCGCAGCACGGCCACCCCGGCCAGCGCCGGCAGCCGGTAGGAGGCCTTGCGGTACACGTGGGAATCCATGAATCCGCCGTGCGTGGGCAGCGGGTGCAGAGTGATCAGCGTCGCGGTGACCGGACCCGATTCCGGCAGGGCCAGTTCGCCCACCAGCGTGTGGCCGTCCTCAGTGCGGATTTCGACGTTTTCGCGCCGGGCGGGAAGCACCGTGGAGGCGCGGATCGCGGTGGCTGCTGAAGGCTGGCTGAAAACGTACGACGCCGGGTCAAAAGTCATGCGCACCAGCTTATCTTCCGGCCGGGTTGGCCCCGACACGGGTCACCTTGCGTTACCGGTACCGGAAGTTGCGGGACGTCCAGCAGTTGGTGTGCCAGTGGCGCCGTTCGGCCAGACCCGCGGCAGCTCCGAACAGGTGGTCATCCGCCCAGACCACAAGGTGGGCGATTCCGGGCAATACCGCCGTGGAGCAACCCGGGCAGATGTAGGTCTTTTCGGCGTTGCGGGCTGTCATGGTCCGTACCATCCAGTCGCCGTCCGGCGCACTTTCCCGGCGGGCTATCCCGGCGCGGGCCCGCTCCAGGTCCAGTTCCGGGGCGGGACCTGCGCCGTGCTTTCCTCCGCCCGGGGCGCTGCCGGCCGCGCCGCGCCCGGTCTTGGGTTTGCGGGGACGGTTGGAGCGGGGCATGCCTCCATTCTGCCCTAGCCGGTGCCCCTGCCCGGCCCAGCATGACACCGTGCCACGCCAGGTCTGCTGCAGGCGGCCGGCAGACACTGCTTGGCAGACACTGCCTGGCGGGCACTGCAGGGAAGGCGCTGCGGAGAAGGTATGGTGTAGGGCGTGCGTCTCGTCATAGCCCGTTGCTCCGTTGATTATGTTGGCCGGCTCAAAGCCCATCTCCCCCTCGCCACCCGGCTCCTGCTGGTGAAGGCCGACGGTTCCGTGCTGGTGCACTCCGACGGCGGCTCCTACAAGCCCCTGAACTGGATGAGCCCGCCCGCCGTTCTCCGCGTTACCTCCCCGGAAGAGGCCGACGTCGAAGTGGGCGTCGTCGAACAGTGGACCGTGCAGTCGGCCAAGACGGACGACAGGCTCATCATCAACATCCATGAACAGATCCACGACAGCTCCCACGAACTGGGCCAGGACCCCGGCCTGATCAAGGACGGCGTCGAGGCCGACCTGCAGCGCCTCCTCGCCGACCAGATCGAAACCCTCGGCGAGGGGTTCTCGCTGATCCGGCGGGAGTACTTCACAGCCATCGGTCCCGTGGACATCCTGGCCCGTGACGCCGGCGGTGCAACGGTGGCCATCGAACTGAAGCGCCGCGGGGACATCGACGGCGTGGAGCAGCTGACGCGGTACCTTGAGCTGCTCAACCGGGATCCTCTGCTGGCACCGGTGCGGGGCATCTTCGCCGCCCAGCAGATCAAACCGCAGGCCAGGGTGCTGGCAACGGACCGCGGCATTGACTGCGTGACCCTGGATTACGACGCCATGCGGGGCGTCGACGACATCGAATCCCGGCTTTTCTGACCGTCACCTTCTGCCTGCCGCAGCCGTGGCCAAGGGGTGATCAGGCGTTTACTCCGGATTTGCCCAAAATTTGCCGGAATTCGCGTTTTGCCCGTTGACCAGACGGTTTGCCCATGAAATTCTTGTATCAGTCTTTGTGTAGGTGTTTTCATGCTCGCAAGACATGTTGCGAGCGCGAAGCTCCTGCAAAGCAATTCCGGTTGTCGGGGGTGCAGGCCAGGATTCTTCTCGCGGAGTAACCAAGACCAGTACGAGGTGTGCTGGCCTTAAAAGTTCCATACTGAGGAGAAATAAATGGCACAGGGAACCGTCAAGTGGTTCAACGCTGAAAAGGGCTTCGGCTTCATCACCCCGGACGACTCCGATGGCGATGTCTTCGTTCACTACTCCGAGATCCAGACCGGCGGCTTCAAGACCCTCGACGAGAACCAGCGCGTTCAGTTCGAAATCGGCCAGGGTGCCAAGGGCCCCCAGGCTACGGGCGTAACCGTCGTCTAATTAGTCTCAAAGCAAATGATCCTCGGCATTCGTGCCGGGGATCATTTTTTGTCACTAATATTTTCAGATCTTGAAACATTCACGGTAGGCGCCGGATCGTTGCCCAGCGGGACCTGGACTTACAGCGCAAACTTCAGCGCCAGGTCCCCACACCGATGACCGGCCCGGCTTCGAGCCACGAGGACAAACCGGTGTAGGCATCGAACTTCATGGCCAGGAAGACGTCCTGGCCCTCGTAGCGAAGCTCCACGATCACGACGTCGGGCTGCACCTTGACCAGCTCCGCCTCCGTGGGCTGGCGCCGGCCAAGCAGCTCCAGCGAGCTCCGCTTGAAGCGGTGGCGGGGCCGGACGCTCAGCGACAGGAGTTTGAACCACTCAAGCTCATTGTCCTGATAACGACAAACCCCCATCCGCCAGCTCTTTCCAGCCGTACAAATGGAGGCGTCAACCGTGCCCAGGGCGCGCCGCAGGTTGAAGCGGCGCACCCCAAACAGGCACAGCGTAAAAATCAGCACCGCAAACACGGTTGCTATGGCGATGAACGGAAAAGAAGTAACGTCCATCAGGGTTGTGCTATCGGATCCCCGCAGTGGCCGCGTCACCCAGCTGGGCGTTGTCAGCAACAATTACCACCCGGTTGTTGTCGACGGAGAAGAACCCGCCGTCAACGTCTACGGCAATGCGGTCGCCGGAAACCGGCTCGATCGCCAGCTGACCCTCGGCCAAAATCGCCAGCACGGGCGAGTGGCCGGGCAGGATTCCGATTTCACCATCGCTGGTGCGGGCCTTGACCATCTTGGCCGCCCCGGACCACACGAAGTGGTCCGCTGCGACAATCTCAACCTCAAGCTCAGCCATACTACTTGGTCTGTTCCTGAATCTTGGCCCACTGGCGCTCGACGTCGTCCAGGCCGCCGACGTTGAAGAACGCCTGCTCTGCAACGTGGTCAAGTTCGCCGTCGCAGATGGCCGAGAAGCCTTCCACGGTGTCCTTGATGGAAACGGTGGAACCCTCAACGCCGGTGAACTGCTTGGCCGTGTAGGTGTTCTGGGAGAGGAACTGCTGGATGCGGCGTGCACGCGACACGACGATCTTGTCCTCTTCAGACAGTTCGTCAACGCCGAGGATGGCGATGATGTCCTGGAGTTCCTTGTTCTTCTGCAGGATCTGCTTCACACGGACAGCCGTGTTGTAGTGGTCCTTGCCGATGTACTGCGGGTCCAGGATTCGGGACGTCGACGTCAGCGGGTCCACGGCCGGGTACAGGCCACGGGAGGCGATTTCACGGGAGAGTTCCGTGGTCGCATCCAGGTGCGCGAAGGTCGTGGCCGGTGCCGGGTCGGTGTAGTCATCTGCGGGGACGTAGATGGCCTGCATCGAGGTGATGGAGTGGCCCTTGGTGGACGTGATGCGCTCCTGCAGGAGGCCCATCTCGTCGGCAAGGTTCGGCTGGTAACCCACGGCCGAAGGCATGCGGCCGAGGAGGGTGGAAACCTCGGACCCTGCCTGCGTGAAACGGAAGATGTTGTCGATGAAGAGCAGCACGTCCTGGTTCTGCACATCGCGGAAGTACTCCGCCATGGTCAGAGCGGACAGGGCCACGCGCAGACGCGTTCCCGGCGGCTCATCCATCTGGCCGAACACAAGGGCGGTGTCCTTGAGGACGCCTGCCTCTTCCATTTCAACCCAGAGGTCGTTGCCCTCACGGGTACGCTCGCCGACACCGGCGAACACGGAAGTACCACCGAAGTTGCGGGCAACACGGGTGATCATTTCCTGGATCAGAACGGTCTTGCCCACGCCGGCGCCGCCGAACAGGCCGATCTTTCCACCCTTGATGTACGGGGTGAGGAGGTCGATGACCTTGATGCCCGTTTCGAGCATTTCGGTGGAACCCTCGAGGGACGCGAAGGCCGGGGCCTTGCGGTGGATCGGCCAGTAGTCCGAAGCCTGGATTTCGGACTCGTCGACGTCCAGCGGCTTGCCGAGAACGTTGAAGATGTGGCCCTTGACGCCGTCGCCAACAGGCACGGAGATCGGGGAACCGCTGTCCACCACGGACGTGCCGCGGACCAGGCCGTCGGTTGCCTGCAGGGAGATAGCGCGGACGAGGTTGTCACCCAGGTGCTGGGAGGTCTCGAACGTGATGGTCTTGGTCTCACCGTTGAGAGTGATCTCGGTGGTGAGTGCGTTGTAAATCGAGGGGATTGCGTCAGCCGGGAATTCGACGTCGACAACCGGGCCAATGACACGTGCGATACGGCCGGTGGCACCGGACGTTGCGGCTACGTGTTCGGTAGCGGTGGCAGTCATCTCTCTCACTTCACTCGTAGATGGCGTGGGGTTAAGTTTATCTGGTGGTGCAGGTCTGGCTGATCCGAGACCCCGACCGGTTAGGACGCGAGTGCGTCGGCGCCGGCCACGATTTCGGACAGCTCCTGCGTAATCTCTGCCTGGCGGGCGGTGTTGCGCAGACGCGTGTACTTCTTGATGAGATCCGTGGCGTTGTCGCCGGCGGATTTCATCGCCCGCTGGCGTGCAGCAAGCTCAGAAGCCGCTGCCTGCAGCATGGCCGCGAAAATGCGGGATTCGATGTAGCGCGGCAGCAGTGCGTTGAGCACCTGTTCCGGCTCCGGTTCGAACTCGTACAGCGGCAACAGTTCAGCTTCGGAAGTCGCCTGCTCTTCCACAACTTCGAGCGGAAGCAGGCGGATGACGGTCGGCTCCTGGGTCACCATGGACTTGAAGCGGGTGTACACAACGTGGATCTCGTCCACGCCACCCTCTTCGAAATCGACAGCGAAGTCCTCAAGCAGAGCCGCGCCGATTTCCTGTGCCGTGGCGAACTCAGGTGCGTCGGTGTTGCCGGTCCAGACGCGCCCGTAGGGGCGGTTCCGGAAATCGAAGTAAGCCTGCGCCTTGCGGCCCACCAGGTACGTCTTGACATCCTTGCCTTCGGCACGGAGCAGTTCGTTCAGGCCTTCGGCCTGCTTGAGCACGCTGGCGGAGTACGAGCCTGCGAGGCCGCGGTCCGAGGTGATCACCAGGACAGCGGCCCGGCGAATGCTCGTCGGCTCGGTAGTCAGGGGGTGGTCGATTTCGCTCTGGCTTGCGACGGCAGAAACGGCACGCGTGATCGCGTTCGCGTAAGGCAGTGAAGCTGCTACGCGTGCGCGGGCCTTGCCGATGCGCGAGGTAGCGATCAGTTCCATCGCCTTGAAGATCTTGCGCATCGACGTCGTCGAGCTGATCTTCTGACGGTAGACCCGAATCTGGGCTCCCATACTTATCCTTTCCTAAGATCCCGATGGCCGGGACTGCCGGACCCGCGAGGGGTTCCGGCAGTCCCTGCCAGCGAAACTAGCGCTTCTGCCTGACGATTTTTTCCTGGTCGACCTGGCCCTCGGAGATGGCTTCATGCTCCTCGTGGCCGGCGCCTACCAGTTGGTTGTCGCCTTCGCCGAAGAAGCCCTTCTTGAAGTTGACAATCGCGTCCTTCAGCGCTGCTGCGGTGTCATCATCCAGGACGTTGGTCTGAGCCAGCGTGGTGAGGATGGAGGACTTGTGCTTCAGGTGCTCAAGGAACTCGCCCTCGAAGCGGCGGATGTCCTCGACGGGAACGTCGTCCAGGTGACCCTGGGTTCCTGCCCAGATGGACACGACCTGGTCCTCGACCGGGAACGGCGAGTACTGGCCCTGCTTCAGCAGTTCCATCAGGCGTGCGCCACGGGTCAGCTGCTGGCGGGAAGCCGCATCCAGGTCAGATGCGAACATCGCGAACGCCTGCATGTCGCGGTACTGGGCAAGGTCCAGCTTCAAAGTACCGGAGACCTTCTTCATGGACTTGACCTGTGCGGCACCGCCAACGCGGGACACCGAGACACCCACGTCAACAGCGGGGCGCTGGTTGGCGTTGAAGAGGTCCGACTGCAGGAAGATCTGGCCATCGGTAATGGAGATCACGTTGGTCGGGATGTAGGCGGAAACGTCGTTTGCCTTGGTTTCGATGAGCGGCAGGCCGGTCATCGAGCCGGCACCGAGCTCGTCGGAGAGCTTGGCGCAACGCTCCAGGAGGCGGGAGTGCAGGTAGAACACGTCGCCCGGGTAGGCTTCGCGTCCCGGCGGGCGGCGGAGCAGCAGCGAAACTGCACGGTAGGCCTCGGCCTGCTTGGAGAGGTCATCGAACACGATGAGGACGTGCTTGCCGCCGTACATCCAGTGCTGGCCAATGGCGGACCCGGCGTAGGGAGCCAGGTACTTGAAGCCGGCGGGGTCGGAAGCCGGGGAGGCAACGATCGTGGTGTATTCCAGTGCGCCGTTGTCTTCCAGCGTCTGGCGGATTGCCGCGATGGTGGACGCCTTCTGGCCAATTGCCACATACACGCAGCGGACCTGCTTGGTCACGTCGCCGGAAGCCCAGTTGGCCTTCTGGTTGATGATCGTGTCGATGGCAATGGCGGACTTGCCGGTCTGGCGGTCGCCGATGATCAGCTGGCGCTGGCCACGGCCGATCGGAATCATGGCGTCGATGGCCTTGAGACCGGTCTGCATCGGCTCGTGGACCGACTTGCGCTGGGTCACGCCGGGAGCCTGGAGCTCCAGTGCGCGGGTGGTTTCGGCCTTGATCTCGCCGAGGTCATCGATGGGCACGCCCAGCGGGTCAACGACGCGGCCGAGGAAGGCATCGCCGACCGGTACGGACAGCACCTGTCCGGTGCGGTGCACTTCCTGGCCTTCTTCGATTCCGGTGAAGTCACCGAGGACGATGACACCGATCTCGCGGACGTCGAGGTTCTGGGCCAGGCCCAGGGTGCCGTCTTCGAAGCGAAGCAGCTCGTTCGCCATGACCGAGGGAAGGCCCTCAACACGGGCGATGCCGTCGCTTGCGGTGGTCACACGGCCGACCTCTACGCGCTCTGCGTTTCCGGGTTCGTAGGACGCCGCGAATTCGTTCAACGCATTACGGACGTCGTCGGCGTTGATGGTCAATTCGGCCATCTGCAGTCCCTGCTCTCCTGTATTCGTGATCATCGTTGCTCACGATGACCGGGGTTTCTATCAGTTGTGTTGTGCTTGTCCGGCTAGCCGGCCAGCTGGCGCTGGAGATCGTTCAGGCGGGTGAAGACCGAAGCGTCAAGCACTTCGTCCCCCACCTGCACCCGGATGCCGCCGATCAGCGTGGGGTCAGCCTTGACGTTGACCTTCAGTTCCCGTCCGTAGAGGGAGTTCAGTCCCTGCTGCAGACGGTTTGCCTGCGCCTCCGTCAGGGGACGCGTAACGCTGACCGTCGCGATCCAGCGCTGCTGGCGCTTGGCGGCGAGCTCGGCGAAACGGCTCACGAGCCTGGTTGCCTTGATGCCACGGGGCTGCGTGACTGCCTGTCCGACGAGGACCTTTGCTTCCTCACTTGCGGAAGGAACCAGCCTTTCGGCAAGGACAGTCTTTGCTGCCGCGCTGGCCTGCGGTTCAGACAGGGCGCGCTGCACGTCGTGGTTGGCAGCCACGGCCTGGTTGAAGGAGAAAAGATCGTTCTCCAGCTCCTCCAGGCCGGTGATACCGGAGGCAGAAACGGCCGACTTGTTTTCAGCAACGGCGATGACCACCGTTGCGGCAAGCGTCTCGAGTGCATCGCCGATGTCTCGCGCCGATGCCCAGCGTGAGCTGGCCAGACCGGCTGCGATGTCCACGGCTTCGGCGGAAGCTTTTCCGCCGAAGAGCTGCTTGATCAACGCCGACTTTTCCTCACCGCTGCGGGAGGGGTCAGTCAGGGCGCGGCGCAAGCCGGCCGAGCTGTCTACCGCTCCCAGGATCCCGAAAAGTTCCTTTGCCAACTGCAGCGATGCAAACGGAAGCTTTGGCTCCAGCTCGGTCAGCGCCTTGGTCAGCGATTCGCTCGATACACCTGCCATTACTTAGCTACACCTGCGTTCTGGGTCTCCAGATCGGCCAGGAAGCGGTCAACAACCCGTGCTGCGCGCGCGTCGTCCTCGAGGGTTTCCCCAACGATCCGGCCCGCGAGCGTGGTGGCAAGGGTGCCCACCTCCGAACGCAGCGACACAACGGCCGCCTGGCGCTCGGATTCGATCTGTGCGTGTGCCTGGGCGGTGATCCGCGCAGACTCGGCGCCAGCCTTCTCCTTCAGTTCCGCAAGGATCTGGGCGCCTTCGGCACGTGCTTCCTCGCGGATCCGGTTGGCCTCCGCACGGGCATCAGTGAGCTGCTGCTTGTACTCTTCGAGTGCGGCAGAAGCCTCAGCCTGGGCCTTCTCAGCCTTGGCGATGCCGCCTTCGATGGCCTCGGCACGCTCTGCGAACGTCTTCTCGAACATCGGGACAACGAACTTGACCACGATGAAAAAGAGGACAGCAAAGCCGGCGAGGACGACGCCCATTTCCCAGACGTTGGGCACGAGCGGGTTTGTCGCCCCTTCAGTGGCGGCTGAGATGATCAGCTGATTCATGTTTCACCCGTCCTTATCTACTCGGTTCTGAATGTTCGCTAGGTTCTGAAGGTTTACTTGAGAACGAAAGCGAAGACCAGGCCCAGGATGGCGAGGGCTTCAGTCAGCGCAAGGCCGAGGAATGCGATCGGCTGCAGGACGCGCTGGGCTTCCGGCTGACGTGCCACACCGTTGATGTAGGCGGCGAACACGAGACCCACACCGATACCACCGCCGATGGCCGAGAGGCCGTAGCCGATGAGGTTGAGGGAGCCGTTGATGGAGCCTTCCATTTTTCTTCCTTTCAAGATGCCATGTACATGGCAGGTTGTTTGGGTTGCTTCATCCCCGCGAGGGGAAGTTTGAGGTGCCTAGTGGCTGTCGGCGTGGAGTGCGCCTTCGATGTAGATCGCAGTCAGCAGTGTGAACACGTACGCCTGCAGCGCCATGATCAGCGCTTCCAGCATGTACATGGCAATCGCGCCGGCAAGAACCAGCACAGAAGTGCCCTTGAGGAGGACGTTCTCCTGCATGACGAGGTATTCGATGCCGGAGCCGGCAATCATGACGATCAGGTGACCGGCCAGCATGGTGGCGAAGAGACGCAGGCTGTGCGTGACCGGACGGACCAGGAAGTTGGAGATGATCTCGATCGGAATGACGATCGGGAGGATGTAGACCGGGACACCGGAGGGAACGGTGGCGAGCTTGAAGTAGCGCAGGCCGTTCTTCTTGATGCCAATGCCGATCCAGGTGACGTACACGATGGCTGCCAGCACGTAGGCGCCGCCGACGTGCGAGAAGCTCGGGAGCTGGATCACCGGGATGGCGCCGTAGATGTTGTTCACCAGGATGAAGAAGAACAGGCTGAACAGCAGCGGGACGTACTTGATGAAGTCCCTGCCACCGATGATGTCCTTGGCGATGCTGTTACGGACGAAGCCGTAGGCGGCTTCACCAGCGAACTGCAGCTTGCCGGGAACGAGCTGCTGCTTCCGCGCAGCGAGCACAAAGAATGTGGCGATAATGACGACGGACAGGATAACCAGCAGCATCTGCTTGGAGAATCCGTCTGCCGCACCCCACGGCAGGATTGCCGGCAGGTGCATTTCTTCAATTCCGGGAGGTGTGAACTCTCCTGAATTTTGGGCCGGGAGCGCAAGCGCGATCAACGCGTTTCCTCTCTGCAGTGTCCATCGTTGGGCGTTGGTCGGGTTCCGGCGCGCGTCATGCTTGCCCTCCCCCTCGTGAAATTATTTGGCATTACTGTTCCCGTCCTCCGACGGGCCGCTGGCTGCACCGTTCCCGCCAGTTGGTTTCCTTGAACTGGTGAGGCCGTGCATATGGGACAGATAGAACCCTCCCGCAGCTCCAAGCAGAGCGCCTACGAGCACAATCCAGCGGGTTCCCCACAGATAATCCAGTCCCCAGCCTATCAAACTCCAGACGATGATTCCGCCAATAATGTAGCTAAAGACGGCCATTCCAGCGTTGTAACCGCCGTCGGAATTCTCGCCGGGTACGGCGGCAGGACCGGGGGTCGGCCCGGGTGCCCCGGGCTCGTTTTTACCCGGGTGGCTGCGCTTAGACATCGGTGGCGCCCCTGTCCTGCTCTGGGTCATTGAAGATCTGCAGCCGGGCCTTGCTGAAACCGTAGATCTCGGCTGCCTGCCATGTGACCACGGCCACGACGGCGCCAATGACGAACCAGCGGCCGTGCAGCCAGCCGGGGGCACCGACGGCGAACAGGACCACGGCGAAGCCGATGACCTTGACGAAGTACGTCGCCACGAACAGTCCGACGGCACCTGAGGGGTTGTTACGCCCCACGAAGTGTCCGATCAGGAGGCTGATCGCGAAGAACACGACCACCAGCAGGCCACCGAGGCTGCTGGACAGAACACCGGTCCAGCCGTTCAGGAGGGCAGCCACCACGCCGGTCAGGACCAGGGCGCCGCCGGCTGCTGCAGAACTGAGTCCAAGCAGACCGAGCCAGAGCGACCGTGTGGGCCCGGAGACGCCAACGAATCCTTTGCCGGACGCAGGTCCGGGCTCGGGGTTGGAGGTCATGCGAACCCAATCTTCGGGGCAGGGTGGAGTGGTGCAGGAAAGACCTGCACCTGAATTCTACACGAGATAGAAATTTTCCGAAAAGCGCGTTACTCGGGTGCCTGGCCCATGCCGGCGCTCTCCCCGCGGCGGCTCAGGTACGGCCAGGCCGTGACCAGGCCCATGATGAGTGTGGCAGCGATCATTGCTGCCAGCACAATTTGCCAAGGGTAGACGGCAAAGGCGAGGCCGCCGAAGGACAGCACCGCTGCCCACAAGTACAGGAGCATGACCGCGGTGCGGTGGGAATAACCGATGTCCATGAGCTTGTGGTGCAGATGTCCGCGGTCCGCGGACCACGGTGAACGGCCGACGGCGGTGCGCCGCACCACCGCGAGACACAGGTCCAGGAGGGGCAGGAACAGCACCGCAAACGGCAGCAGGATGGGGATGATCGTGGGGATACCGTTGACGCGGTCATAAAGCCCCGACGTGATCTGCCCGGTAGAGACCACACCGGCTGAGGCCATCAGCAGGCCTATCAGCATCGCGCCGGAATCGCCCATGAAGATCTTTGAGGGAAACCAGTTGTGCGGCAGGAAGCCCAGGCAACTCCCCACGAGGACTGCCGTCAGCAGTGTGGCGAGGTCGGAACGGTCCAGGATCGGCGCATTCCGGTGGACCCAATATGCGGTGAGGAAGAACGCCGACCCGCCGATGATGGCCACCCCGGCCGCCAGCCCGTCCAGCCCGTCGATGAAGTTGAACGCGTTCATCGTGACGACGATGAGGCCGGTGGTGAGGGCGATGTTGACCGGGTCCGACTCGAAGCGGATCGGCTCCGGAACGAACGGAATGATGGTCATCCGGACACCCCAGACGGCCACCACGAGCGCGGCGCAAGCCTGCCCGATCAGCTTGACCCACCAGCGAAGGTCCAGGAGGTCGTCCGCCACTCCCACCAGCACGATGACGGCGGCACCCGCCACCACACCCCACGGAGAGCCGTTGTTCCGGAAGATGTCCTTGACGAAGAAGGACTGGCTTGCGATCGCCAGCGCCACCAGCACGCCGGCGAAGATTCCCAGCCCGCCGAGCCGCGAGACCGGGCTGGAATGCATGTCCCTGCTGCGGATCGGGGCGAAGAGCTCAAGCCGGTTGCCGATCAGGCGCGCACCCCACGTTGCCCCGTAGGAGACGACGGCCGCTGTCAGCATCATGGACAGGTACATGATCATGGCGCGGCCACCGTTCCCGGGGCGCGGCGAGTGCTGCCATGCTGCAGGCTATTCGGATGCGGATTCGGGGTCAGGCCGGGCGGACCATGCGGGTTCGTTAGGTGTGGATCTGACGTGCAATAAATGAAACTTCTCCGTCGCCATGCGCACAGACAGGCAGTGCATAGTGCCTGACGGGGCTGTATTACAGTGGACTCTAGTCAAGATACTAACGCCAACGGGTACATCGCTTCGCGTCACACGGCCTTACGCCGGCGGGAAACTTGCCGACGGCTGTGCTGAAAGGATCCCCGCAATGCCAGTGTCGGTCGCAGTTGCCGCCGTGACGTTTGACCGTCCCCGTGAGCTCGCCGTCCTGCTGAAAGCCATCAATGGGCAGACGGCTTCCGTGTCCACAATCTGCCTCGTTGACAGCGGCACAGTGCCGGCAAGGGACGTCGCGGCCCAGCATGCAAATGTGGACTACATCCGTTCGGAAGCCAACCTGGGCGGCGCCGGCGGCTTCTCCCTCGCGGCCCTTAAGGCGGTAGCCAGCGGCGCCGACTGGGTCTGGATGATGGACGACGACGCCGAACCGGCGGACGCCGGGTGCCTGGCCACTCTGATCCGGGAAGCGGAGGCGCGCGACCTGGAGGCTGTTGTGCCCCTTGTGGTGGCTCCGGGGCACCCCGACCAGCTCTCCTTCTTCTTCAGGCTGGACGGAAAGGTCTCGCATGACCGGGCCGCGCTGGAAAAGGTGGGGTTCCTGCCGAACGACGGCCATTTCTTCAACGGCGCCCTCATCCGCTCCGACGTGTTCTTCAAGGTAGGGCTGCCGGACATGCGCCTCTTCATCCGCGGCGACGAGGTGGACTTCACCATCCGGCTGCGCAAGGCGGGCATCCGGTTCGGCACCGTCACCACGGCGGCGATCATGCACCCGCACGCGTTTTCCGAAACGAAGCACGTGTTTGGTGCCCGCTGGCACGTCATCGTCCCGGAGGGCGCCTTCAAGAGGTACTACTACTACCGCAACCGCGGCTACCTCATTCGCCGCCACTTCCGGGTGAAGTCGCTGGTGGCCGATGTGGGCGGCTACCTCGGCTACTTCCTCCGCCGGGGCGATCTCCGCGGGCTGGCGGACTGGTTCCGGGCGTTCTCCACGGGGCTCCGCGGCAAGGGATTTGGCCCGCTGAAGGACCAGAAGTTCTGACGTAGGCGGGGTTCTTTCTAGCCCTGTCCGCGCAGCCGGCGCCGCAGCAGCAGCCCCAGCAGGACCCACGGTTCGCCAAATACCCGGTACGCCACGCGGCGCGGATGCAGCAGCAGCCGCCAGGCCCACTCCAGGCCCAGCCGGCCCAGCCAGCGGGGCGCCAGCTTCTGGATGCCGGCGATCTGCTCAATGGCTCCTCCGACGGCGCAGTACACGGCGGGCGGAAGCGAGGGCAGGCGGCGCCACAGGACCTCCTCCTGCAGCGGCATGCCCAGGCCGATCAGCACCAGCTGCGGCTGGACTTCGGCCAGCCACGCGGCGGCCTTCTCTTCCAGGTCCGGGTCCCAGCCCTCCCCAGGCATTCCGAAGACAGTGGCGCCCGGCACGATGGCCTGCAGCTTCGCCACGGCCTTGGCGTTGGCAGTCGCCCCGGCGCCAAGGACGGCGATGCGGTGGAGTCCGCCCAAGCGGCCCAGCGCCGGAATCCAGTCCGTTGACCCGAGCCGGTAGTCCATGACGGGCCGCGTGCCGGGGCCCGCCTTCTCCCCGCCGGTCTTTTGCCGGCCTCTCCCCCACAGCCAGAGGACGGGCGCGCCGTCGAGAAGGACAACGTCGCTGTTCTCGTAGAACTTCCTGAACCCGGGTTCGGAGTGGAAAAGCGTCACGCTGTGCAGATTGTGTCCGACGACGGTCCTGGTGGTGCCCTCAGCCACGAATCCGTTGAGGACTGCGGTCAGTCCGTCGACGTCCAAGGGCGTGGCATCCACTCCGAGGACCGGTATGGCTTGCCTCTGCAGCGTCATTCGGCGCTTGCAGGCTTTTCGCCGGCGTCGGAGTGCACAGGATCTTCTGCGCCGTCTTCCGGCGCAGCGTCCCCTGCTGCAGTGTCCTCATCGGCGGCCGCGGTGGCCTCAGCCTCGGCCGCGGTGACCTCAGCTTCATCCGCAGCGTTGCCGTTGATGTCGAGGACTCCGGGGACCACTTCCCGCAGCCGCTCGATGCTGATGGCCCCCTCACGGACAACGCGCAGCGGCAGCGATGTGGCATCCACGATGGTGGACGGCCGGGCGTCGGTTCCCTCGACCGGCCGGAAGCCGCCTTCAAGGTAGACCTCCACGGACTCCGCGAGCTGGGTGCGTGCTTCGAAGGCTGTCTGTGCGGGCGCCTGGCCGGTCCGGTTCGCCGAGGATACGGCGAGGGGTCCGGTGACGGTCAGCAGGTCGATCGCCACCTCGTCGTCCGGAATTCGAAGGGCAACGGTCCCCTTGGTCTCGCCCAGGTCCCAGTCGAGGGACGGCTGAGCGTGGAAAATCAGGGTCAGCCCGCCGGGCCAGAAGGCCTCGGCCAGGTCCCGGGCATCCGGGTACACATCGGTGGCCAGCCCGTCGAGCGCGTTCAGGCGCGGAATCAGGACCGGCGGCGGCATGTTCCGGCCGCGGCCCTTGGAGACCAGCAGCATGGTGACGGCCTGCGGGGAAAAGGCATCGGCGGCGATTCCGTAGACGGTGTCCGTGGGAAGGACAATGCACTTCTTCTCGAGGATCGCCCGCCGTGCGTGGGCGATCCCGGCGGTCCGCTCGTCGTCGGCCGTGCAGTTGTACGTAGTGGTCACTGCCTCATTCTTTCATTACTCCGCGGGCGGGAAAGCAAGGACGGCGCTGGTGGCGCGTTCCTTGCCATTAAGGTCAAAGTGCGTGGTGACGTCGGTCCAGAGCCCGGTCCGCTTCAGCATCGACGATATCCAGCCGGCCTGGACCTCGGCGTGTTCCATCACGAAGTAGCCGCCGGGAACCAGGAGCCGCGCCGCCGAGGCGGCGGCCGCCGTCGGCAGTTCCATGCCGTCCGCTCCCCCGCCGTAGAGCGCTTCCGGCGGGTCGTGGAGCGCCACTTCCGGTTCGTTGGGAATGGCCTCGGCGGGGATGTACGGCGGGTTGGAAACCACGACGTCGAACGTTCCGTTGAGCTCCGGCAGAGCGTTCCGCAGGTCCCCCAGCAGCAGGGTGACCCCCAGCGGCCGGAGGTTCTTCGCGGCCCAGGCGTGCGCGAACTCGCTGAACTCGACCGCAAAAACCTCGGCCTCGGGCACCTCGTGCGCGATTGATCCGGCGATGGCACCGGATCCGGTGCCCAGGTCCACTACCTTGGGGCGGACAACGCCTGTGCGTTCCAATGCGCGCAGCCGGTCGATGACCAGCTGCACCACGGACTCGGTTTCCGGGCGGGGAATGAAAACACCGGGTCCAACCGCGAGCTGGAGGTAGCGGAAGTGCGCCACGCCGGTGATGTGCTGGAGCGGAATCCGGGTGGCGCGCTCGGCAACAAGTTCGGCGTAGCCTGGCGGAGCGGGGGTATCACCGAGCATCATGGCCCGCAGCCGGCCCAGCCCCACGCCCAGCAAATGGTCGGCCAACAACTCGGCGTCCACGCGGGGGCTGGGCACGCCAGCCTCGGTAAGGCGCTCTGTCGCCTCCCGGACGGCGTCCGCCAGGGACTGGGCAGGCGGACTGTGCTCTGGCGCCGCCGGGGTTTGCTCGGACGTCATGAGATTCCGGGGTTCCTAGTCGCCGATGGCGTCCAGCCGCGCCTGCTCGTCCATCTCGATGGCGGACTGGATGACCGGCTCGAGGTCCCCGTTCATGACCTGGTCAAGGTTGTAGGCCTTGTAGCCCGTGCGGTGGTCGGCGATCCGGTTTTCCGGGTAGTTGTACGTGCGGATCCGCTCGGACCGGTCCATGGTGCGGATCTGCGACTTCCGCTGCTCGGAGTTGGCGGCGTCGATCTGCTCCTGCTGGTGGGCCAGGATGCGGGCACGGAGGACGCGCATGCCGGCTTCCCGGTTCTGCAGCTGGGACTTCTCGTTCTGCATGGCCACGACGATTCCGGTGGGAAGGTGCGTGATGCGGACGGCGGAGTCGGTGGTGTTGACGGACTGGCCGCCGGGGCCCGAGGACCGGTACACGTCGATTTTGAGGTCGTTCTGGTTGATCTCGAGCTCTTCGGGCTCGTCAACCTCGGGCAGGACAAGAACACCTGCGGCCGATGTGTGGATGCGGCCCTGCGATTCGGTCACGGGCACACGCTGGACGCGGTGCACACCGCCCTCGAACTTGAGCCGCGCGTAGACGCCCTCGGCGGGATCGTTGGAGCTGCCCTTGACGGCCACCTGGACGTCCTTGTAGCCGCCGAGGTCGGACTCGGTGGAGGAGATGATCTCAGTCTTCCAGCCCCGCGATTCCGCGTAGCGGGTGTACATGCGCAGCAGATCGCCGGCGAACAGGGCAGCCTCGTCGCCGCCTTCACCGCCCTTGACCTCAAGGATCACGTTGCGCGCATCGTCCGGGTCACGGGGAATCAGCAGCCGCGTCAACCGCGCCGCAGCGGTCTCCAGGGCTTCCTCGAGTTCGGGCACCTCGGCAGCAAAGTCAGGGTCCTCGGCAGCCATCTCCCTGGCAGCGGTAAGGTCATCCTGCAGCGCGTGCCACTTGTGGTACGCGTCCACGATGCCGTTCAACTGCGCGGACCGCCGCCCCAGCTTCCGCGCCAGCTTCTGGTCAGCATAAACAGCCGGATCCCCCAACTGCGCCTGGATGGAATCATGCTCATCCAACAGGCCCTGTACGGACTCAAACATTTTCAAAACCTTTCGTTCTGCACCTATTTTAATCAGGCGCAAAATCGGCGCGCTACGGTGAGCGAGCCACGCAACTGCCGCGCGGATGTTCCGCCCCGGGAGTGGCATCGGGCCTGTCGGAGTGTTGCAGCTGCCGTACGCAGTACGTCAGCTGCAACGCGAAGGGGCGGGGGCGGAACATCCGCGCGGCACCCACCGCACGAACGCACCAGCGCCCGCCCCTAGCTCAGCTACTTGTCGTTATCCGACTTCGCACCAAGCGTCGTCTTCTGGACCTGCATGAGGAACTCGACGTTGCTTCCGGTCTCGCGGATCTTGTTGGTCAGGAGTTCCAGGCTCTGCTGGGTCTCGAGGCCGGAGAGGACGCGTCGCAGCTTCCACATGATCTTGACCTCTTCGGCCGAGAGCAGGTTTTCTTCGCGGCGGGTGCCGGAGGCGTTGACGTCCACGGCGGGGAAGATGCGCTTGTCTGCCAGCTGGCGGGACAGGCGGAGCTCCATGTTGCCGGTGCCCTTGAACTCTTCGAAGATGACCTCGTCCATCTTGGATCCGGTCTCCACGAGGGCGGTTGCCAGGATGGTCAGCGAGCCGCCGTTTTCGATGTTGCGGGCAGCACCGAAGAAACGCTTCGGCGGGTACAGCGCTGCGGAGTCCACACCACCGGACAGGATGCGGCCGGAGGCCGGGGCTGCCAGGTTGTAGGCGCGGCCCAGACGGGTCATGGAGTCAAGGAGCACCACGACGTCCATTCCCATTTCCACGAGGCGCTTGGCGCGTTCGATGGAGAGCTCGGCCACGGTGGTGTGGTCGTCGGCGGGACGGTCGAAGGTGGAGGCAATGACCTCGCCCTTGACGGTGCGCTGCATGTCCGTGACTTCTTCGGGACGTTCGTCAACCAGCACCATCATGAGGTGGACCTCAGGGTTGTTGGTGGTGATCGCGTTGGCGATGGACTGCAGGATGAGCGTCTTGCCGGCCTTGGGCGGGGAGACGATCAGGCCACGCTGGCCCTTGCCGATCGGGGCGACCAGGTCGATGACTCGGGGGCCGATCTTCTTGGGGTCGGTCTCGAGGCGGAGGCGCTCGGACGGGTACAGCGGGACGAGCTTGGCGAACTCCACGCGGTCCTTGAGGTCCTCGGCGGTCTTGCCGTTCACCGAGGTGACGCGGACCAGCGCGTTGAACTTCTGGCGGGCGGACTGCTGGCCGCGGTCCTCGCCGTCGCGCGGTGCGCGGATGGCGCCAACAACGGCGTCGCCCTTGCGCAGGTTGTACTTCTTGACCTGGGCCAGGGAGACGTACACGTCGTTCGGGCCCGGGAGGTAACCGGACGTACGGATGAACGCGTAGTTTTCCAGGACATCCAGGATGCCCGCCACCGGCAGCAGCACGTCGTCGTCGGTGACCTCGACGTCGTCGACGTCGGGCCCCTGGCTGCGTCCCCGGCGTCGGTCGTTGCGGTCACGGAAGCGGTCGTTGCGCGAGGAGTTGTCGCGGCTGTCCGAACGCTCGTTGCGGTCGTTCCGGTCGCGGCGGTTCCGCCGGTTGCGGCGGCTGCCGCCGTCGTCGTCGGCGTCGCGGTTGTCGTCACGGCGGGTGTCGTCACGGCGGGTGTCGTCACGGCGGGTGTCGTCACGGCGGGTGTCGCGTCCGCCGGCTTCGCCGGCGTCGCGGCCACCACGGCCGCGGGTGTCGCGGCGTTCGCGCTGTCCGGCTTCGCCTTCGGGTGCCTGCTCGCGGGTCTCAGCACCGCGGGTCTCAGCTCCGCGTGCTTCCGTGCCGCGTGATTCCGTGCCGCGTGCCTCCGGGGCAGCTTCGGCGGGAGCGGCGGGTGCCTCAGCGGGTGCCGCTGCGGCAGCTTCGCCACGGCGGCGGTTGCGGGTGCGCGGCTGGCGGCGTTCCGCGCCTTCTGCCTCGGCACCACCCTCGGCCGGAGCGGCGGCGGGAGCCTCGGCAGCGGCCGGTGCTTCTGCCGGCGCCGCCGCCGGAGCCTCAGCGGCCGTTTCTGCCGCAGTTGCGGCGACAATGCCATCGCTCACTGCCCGGCGGCTGCGGCCACGGCCACGTGCACGGGTTTCCTGCGCCGGAGCCTCGGCTGCTTCTGCAGCCGGGGCTGCTGCGGCGGTTTCGGCAGCGGGGGCAGCCGGGCTGGTTACAGCAGCCTTGGCGGCGGTCCGAGCCGGTGCCTTGGTGACGGTGGCGGACGTGCCTGCACGGTGCGCGGAAATGGCCGTCACCAGGTCGCCCTTGCGCATGCGGGATCCGCCGGAGATACCGAGCTGGCTGGCAAGCGCCTGCAGCTGGGCGAGCTTCAGGCCGGCAAGGCCGCTGCTCTTGGCGGGAGCTTCCGTCAACGATCCGGAAGCAGAAGATGGTGTGTCCACAGCTGGCGACAGCTCAGTGGTTTCGGTCACGAAGGATCCTTCCCCCTCGACGGCGTCCAGACTGTGAGCTGGACGCGATGATTGGATCTGGGCTGCAGTTCAGATCTGCAGCCGGGATGTCGGCCTTGCCGGTTGGAGTTCGGCCAGCAGGGCCGGATACTGATCACCTTCAAACGCTCCGCAAAGCTGGCGGGGCGGCGGACTGGCGGTTCAGGGAACAGAAATCCATCTGTAGGTTCCTGACCAGGCCAAGCAGGTGGCACCGGAAAATATTTCGCAATAAGAGATCGAAGCAGCAGCAGATCGAAGCAGATTCTGACCCGATGACCGATTAAGGCCATTCTCGGAGTCGTTGACTGCACGGTCTCTTGGCTGCAGGGCCCTCTCGACTGCAGAGTCGCCGTCCGGCTGCATCAAAGAATGCGGTTATGACTCAGTGAATGCGGTGGGGACTGCGGAGACTGCATGCGGTTTTACCGCCGGTGCACTCCCACTTTAGCACCTTCGACGTCGACTGCCAGCTTCATCGCACGCCACTTGATGTCCGGCGTGTTTGCCTCGGAAAACGCGGCGATGAATTCCAGAACGGCGGCGGCCTCGGCCTCGCCGTTGGTCAGGACCAGAACTGTGGGTCCGGCGCCGGATACTACGGCCGCGTGGCCGGCTCCGCGCAGGGCCTTGATCAGGCCGGCGCTGGGCCGCATGGCCTCCGCACGGTAGCTCTGGTGCAGGAAATCCTCGGTGCCTGCGAGCAGGAATTCAGGCTTCTGCGTAAGGGCATGGATCAGAAGCGCTGCGCGGCCGGAGTTCATCGCGGCCGCGTGATGGCCAATGGAGGCAGGCAACAGGGCGCGCGCGGCCTCCGTAGAGAGCTCGTAGTCCGGAACTGCCACGATGGGGATCACGGCAGCGTTGACCGTGGCGCACGTGCTGCTGTACTGGTCACTGTCCTGCCATGACAGCGCCAGTCCGCCGTAGATCGCCGGAGCGACGTTGTCCGGGTGGCCTTCCATCTCGCTGGTCAGCTGCAGGATCCAGTTCTTGTCCTGCTGCACCCCCGCCGGCAGCAGCGCGTTGGCGGCTGTCACGGCTGCCACCACTGCGGACGCGGACGAGCCCAGGCCGCGGCCGTGCGGAACGACATTTTCGGCGGTGATCTTCAGGCCGGTGTGGCGGTAGCCCAGTCGCCCGAAAGCGGCATTCATCGCCCGGACCACCAGGTGGCTGGCGTCCCGCGGAAGGGACTCCGCACCCTCACCGCTGAGTTCGAAGACCAGCTCGTCGCTGTCCAGGCTCTCGACGGTGAGGGTGTCGTGCAGGGTCAGTGCCAGCCCGAGGCTGTCATAGCCGGGGCCGAGGTTGGCGCTGGTGGCCGGAACCCGGACCGTCACCTGCTGCCCGGCCTGGATGGCGGGCAGCTGTGCGGTCTGCGGCAGCATGGTTTCCACTGTTATTTGTCTTCCAGTCCCAGTTCTGCAGCAACGGTCACGACGTCGTTCGGCACCTTGACCGGCTGGACATCGCTGCCGTCCTCGGTCCTGAGAGCCCACTGCGGGTCCTTGAGGCCGTGGCCGGTGACGGTGATCGCGATGGTCTTGCCGGAAGGCACCTCACCTGCGGCGTGCTTCTTGAGCAGGCCTGCGACGCCCGCGGCGGAACCGGGCTCCACGAAGACACCCTCTTTGGCGGACAGCCAGCGGTGGGCGGCCAGGATTTCCTCGTCCGTCACGGAATCGATGAATCCGCCGGACTCGTCACGGGCGGCGATGGCGCCGTCCCAGGAGGCGGGGTTGCCGATCCGGATGGCGGTGGCGATGGTGTCCGGCTCCGTGATGGGGTGGCCGGCCACGAACGGAGCGGCGCCCGCGGCCTGGAAGCCCCACATGGCCGGGGTCTTGGTGGCGACGGGAGCGAGCGTGCCGGCCGTTTCGGACTCGAACGGGGCGGAGTACTCCTTGTAGCCCTTCCAGTAGGCCGTGATGTTGCCGGCGTTGCCGACCGGGAGCACGTGGATGTCCGGGGCGTCGCCCAGGACGTCGACGATCTCGAAGGCGCCGGTCTTCTGGCCCTGGATGCGGGCCGGGTTCACGGAGTTGACCAGGAAGACCGGGTAGGACTCGCCCAGCTTGCGGGCAATGTCCAGGCAGTTGTCGAAGTTGCCGTCAACCTGCAGGAGCGTGGCACCGTGCGCAATGGCCTGGCTCAGCTTGCCCATGGAGATCTTGCCTTCGGGCACCAGCACGGCACACGTCAGGCCGGCGGCGGTGGCGTATGCCGCAGCCGAGGCCGACGTGTTTCCGGTGGAGGCGCACACCACGGCCTTGGCCCCGGCCTCCACGGCCGCGGTCATGGCCATGGTCATGCCGCGGTCCTTGAAGGAACCGGTGGGGTTCATGCCCTCAACCTTGAGGTAGACGTCCGAGCCCGTCAGTTCGGACAGCTTCTGGGCGTAGACCAGGGGCGTGCCGCCCTCGCCAAGGGTGATGACCCTGGTGGCCGCGGTTACGGGCAGACGGTCAGCGTATTCGCGGATGACACCGCGCCATTGGTGAGCCACTTAAGCTCCTTCTACCCGAAGTACGGATGTAACGGAATTGATCACGTCAAGGCCCTTCACGGCTTCGACGGTCGCTGCCAGTGCAGCTTCGCTTGCGCGGTGGGTGACGATCCGCAGCTCGGCCGATTCCACGTTGGAGTCGGCATCGCGGTGGATGGTCTGGCGCATGATTTCGATGGAGACGCCGTGCTCGGCGAACAGCTGGGCGATCTTCGCCAGCACGCCGGGCTGGTCCGCAACGTCCAGGCCGATGTAGTAGCTGGTGGTCGCGGCGTCGATGGGCAGCGCCGGGACGTGGCCGGTGGTGGACTCGATGCGTCCGGGTCCGCCCAGGACAATGCGGCGGGCGGCCGAGACGAGGTCGCCCAGCACGGCAGACGCCGTCGGGGTTCCGCCGGCGCCCTGGCCGTAGAACATCAGCTCACCGGCGTTTTCCGCCTCGACGAAGACAGCGTTGAACGCACCGCGGACGGCCGCGAGCGGGTGTTCGCGCGGCAGGAGCGTCGGATGGACGCGCACGGAAACACCCTCGCTGCCGTCGCCGTTGCCGATTTTCTCGGCGATGGCCAGCAGCTTGATGACAAACCCGGCTTCCTTCGCGGCGGCAATGTCGGCGGCGCTGACGCGGGTGATGCCCTCGCAGTAGACGTGCTCCAGGTCGAACCGGGTGTGGAAGGACAGGGACGCCAGGATGGCGGCCTTGGCGGCGGCGTCGTGGCCCTCGACGTCGGCCGTCGGGTCGGCTTCGGCATAGCCGAGCCGCTGGGCCTCGGCGAGGGCGTCGGCGAACTGCGCACCGGTGGAGTCCATCTGGTCCAGGATGAAGTTGGTGGTGCCGTTGACGATGCCCAGCACGCGGGTGATGCGGTCGCCGGACAGGCTGTCGCGGATGGGGCGCAGGATGGGAATGGCGCCGGCCACGGCCGCTTCGTAGGACAGTTCGACGCCGGCCTTGTCCGCCTCCTCGTAGAGGGCCGGACCGTCGGCGGCCAGCAGGGCCTTGTTGCCCGTGACCACGCTGGCGCCGTTCTGGATGGCGGACAGGATCAGCGAGCGGGCCGGCTCGATGCCGCCCATCAGCTCGATCACAAGGTCGGCGTCCTTGACCAGCGTTTCACCGTCGGTGGTGAACAGCTCGCGCGGGAGGTCCACCTCGCGCTCGGCATCGAGGTTCCGCACCGCGATGCCGGCCAGTTCCAGGCGGGCGCCGGTGCGCGGCGCCAGGGTGCCGGCGTCGTCAATCAGAATCCGCGCCACCTGAGCCCCGACGTTGCCACAGCCCAGCAGGGCCACTTTCAGGGTTCGCAATTCGGTCATTCAGGCTCCCATGTCGCGGTTCAGCAGATCTTCTTCGGTTTCCCCGCGGACAATCAGCCGGGGAGATCCGTCGCGCACAGCGACAACGCCCGGCCGGGCCAGATAGTTGTAGTTGCTTGACAGGGCCCAGCAGTAGGCGCCGGTCCCCGGTACAGCGAGCAGATCACCGGCTGCCACGTCCTCGGGCAGATATACATCTCTAACAACTATGTCGCCGCTCTCGCAATGTTTGCCCACTACGCGGGACAGCTGCGGGGCCGCCGCGGAGGTGCGCGAGGCGAGAATGGCCGAATAATCCGCGTCGTACAGCACCGGACGGGCGTTGTCGCTCATGCCGCCGTCCACTGACACATAGCGGCGCGGGTGCGTAACGTTCTTCGCAGCATTATCACCGGCTGCGCCGTTGCCGGCGGCCGGGGCGTCCACCCGCACGGTTTTGAGCGTGCCCACCTCGTAGAGCGTGAAGGTGCTGCTGCCCACGATGGCGCGGCCGGGTTCGATGGAAATCCGGGGCGCTGTAATCCCCAGTTCCGTGCACTTGGAACGCACGACGGCGGCCATCGCCTGCGCGATGTCGGCTGCCGGGCGGGGCGTGTCCACCGGGGTATAGGCGATGCCGTAGCCGCCGCCGAGGTCAAGCTCGGGCAGGGTGATGGAGTATTTGGCCTGGACCGCGGCCAGGAAGGTCAGCAGCTTTTGGGCAGCCAGCGCAAAGCCGTCCGGCTCGAAGATCTGCGAACCGATGTGGCAGTGCAGCCCCAGCAGCTCCACACTGCTGTACGACGCGGCCGCAGCCACGGCTTCCTCGGCAGCGGACAGGCCTGCTTCGTCAGTCGAATCCCCGGCCATGGAGAGGCCGAATTTCTGGTCCTCGTGGGCGGTGGCGATGAACTCGTGCGTGTGGGCGTGCACACCGGGCGTCAGCCGCAGCATGACTTTGGCGGTCTCCCCGCGGCCGGCGGCGATCTTGGCCACGCGCTCCAGCTCGTCCAGGCTGTCCACCACGATGCGGCCAAGGTTCATGTCCAGCGCCCGGTTGATCTCGGCGTCGGACTTGTTGTTGCCGTGCAGCGAAAGGTTTGCGCCGTCGATGCCGGCCCGCCCCGCGACCGCAAGTTCGCCGCCGGAACAGGTGTCCAGCCGCAGCCCCTCCTCGGCGACCCATTTCGCGACTGCGGTGCAGAGGAAGGACTTGCCGGCGTAGTAGACGTCCACTCCCCCGCAGATGTCGGCGAAGGCGTCGTCGAACGCGTCCTTGAAGGCGCGGGCGCGGGCGCGGAAGTCCGATTCGCTCAAGACGAAAAGAGGCGTGCCGAACTGCTCCTTGAGGGCGCTGACGGGGATGCCGTCAATGGCAAGCTCGCCGACGGCATTTCGCTCCACCCCGCCTGCCCACACCGGGGTGTGCAGGGCGTTGAGGTCCGCGGGGACGGCGAGCCATTCCGGAGCAAGCGGCGAGGCGGAGTTGTTGGACGCTGCGCTGGTGTTTGCCGTGCTGTTGGTGGTTTCCTGCAAGCCAATCACATCCGTTCCGGCGCCGAAACGCCCAGCAGTTCCAGTCCGTTGGCGAGTACCTGGCTGGTGGCGTCATTGAGCCACAGCCTGGTGCGGTTGGTGTCCGTCACGGCGTCGTCGCCCATGGGGGCAATGCGGCAGGCGTCGTACCAGCGGTGGTAGGCGCCGGCAATGAGTTCCATGTGGCGGGCCACGCGGTGGGGCTCGCGCAGCTCCGCGGCCTTGCCCACGATGGACGGGTAGCTGCCCAGGTAGGACAGCAGTTCGTTCTCCGTGGCGTGGTCCAGCAGGGAGGCGTCGAAGGCGCTCCGGTCCACGCCTGCTGCCACTGCGTTCCGCGCCGCGCCGCGGGACCGGGCGTGGGCGTACTGCACGTAGAACACGGGGTTCTCGTTGGAGTGCTTCTTGAGCAGCTCGGGGTCCAGCGTGAGCGGGGAGTCGGCAGGGAACCGTGCCAGCGAATAGCGGACCGCGTCCGTTCCCAGCCAGGAGATGAGGTCCTTGAGCTCAATGATGTTGCCGGCGCGCTTGGAGAGCTTGGCCCCGTTGACGGACACCAGCTGGCCGATGAGGACCTCGATGTTGACCTCGGGGTCGTCCCCGGCAGCGGCGGCAATGGCCTTGAGCCGGTTGATGTAGCCGTGGTGGTCGGCGCCCAGGAGGTAGATCTTTTCCGTGTAGCCGCGGTCCTTCTTGGAAAGGTAGTACGCGGCATCGGCGGCGAAGTACGTCGGTTCGCCGTTCGCACGGATCATGACACGGTCTTTGTCATCACCGAAGTCGGTGGTGCGGAGCCAGACGGCACCGCCGTCGTCGAACACGTGGCCCTGCTCGCGAAGGCGGGCAACGGCACTTTCGATCGCGCCGGCGTCGTGAAGTTCCTGCTCGGAGAAGAACACGTCGAAGGAGACCCCAAAGTCCGCCAGAGTGTCCTTGATGTCCTTGAGCTGTGCCTCGTAGGCCGCGGCGCGGATAACGGGCAGGGCCGCCGCGTCCGTCAGTTCGCGGATGTCCGGGTGCTGCGTCAGCACCTCGTGGCCGAGGTCGCGGATGTATTCGCCCGGGTAGCCGCCCTCGGGTACGTCGCGGCCGTGCAGGCGCGAGAGTACCGAATTGGCAAAGACGTTCATCTGGGAGCCGGCGTCGTTGATGTAGTACTCGGCGGTGACATCGGCGCCGGAGGCGCGAAGCACCCTGGCGATCGAGTCGCCCAGGGCTGCCCAGCGCGTGTGGCCGATGTGCAGCGGGCCGGTGGGGTTGGCGGAAACAAACTCCATGTTCACGGTGTGGCCGGCGAGCGCGGTGTTGGTGCCGTACTCCCTGCCCGCTTCGACGATGGCCTTGGCCAGCGCGCCGGCGGCTGCGGCATCAACTGTGATGTTAAGGAAGCCGGGACCGGCGATTTCCACGCCGTCGACGCCGCTGATGTCCTTGAGCCGGGCGCTGAGCAGCGTGGCAAATTCGCGGGGGTTGGTGCCGGCCTTCTTGGCCAGCTGCAGGGCGATGTTGGTTGCCCAGTCGCCGTGCTCCCGGTTCTTCGGACGCTCCACCAGGACGGAGTCCGGTATAGCCGCCTCCGCAAGGGCAATGTCGCCGGCGGCCACGGCGTCTTTCAGGCAGGCGGATATTGCGAGGGAGAGTTCTTCGGGAGTCACACTCCTAGCCTACCGGGGAGCCCGTCGCGGCGCGGAATCCGGGGGCGCCGGCACACGCCCTCGGCGTCACAGCAAATAGTAGGGAAATTCACAGCAAGTGCCCTTAACCTTTACTCACCCACTAAATTGTTGAAACATCAACACTGAACTCAACGCTGTCCCTGGCGTGCCCGCACCACGAAAAGAGACCCCGTGAAGCCTTCAATCCGCAAAACTGTTTTCGCCGGCATGGCCGGCCTGTCCCTCGCCGGAACGGTGGCCGGCTGCGCGCCTTCCGCCCAGCAGCCCGCCGCGCAGGAGAGTGACCCCTCGGCGGCGGCATCCGCGTCGGCGTCGGGAACTGCAACGGCTTCCGCTTCCCCATCCGGCTCCGCGGCCGGCTACAAGGACGGGACCTACAGCGCGGACGGCAACTACAAGTCCCCCAACGGCACCGAGACCGTGGGCGTTCAGCTGACACTGGCCAACGGCACGGTGTCAGCGGTGGAGATCACCGAGCACCCCTCCAATCCCAACACCCGGAAATTCCAGGGCCAGTTCGCCAGCGGCATTGCCGATCAGGTGGTGGGCAAAAGCCTTGATGAGATCAACGTCTCCAAAGTGGCGGGCTCCTCCCTGACCAGCGGCGGCTTCAACCAGGCGGTCGAAGCGATAAAGGCGCAGGCCCTGTAGGCGGCTGTCATGCCGCACGCGGGCTGGCAGGACTTCCGGTTTGACGGCATCGGGACCGGCTGGGAAATCTCCACCCCTGACCCGTTGCCCCCGGGGCTGCGCAGCTCCTTGCTGGACGAAGTGGAGCGCTACGACGCCACGTGGTCCAGGTTCCGGGAGGACTCCCTGGTGACCCTGATGTCCCGGGCGCCCGGGCAGTACCAGCTGCCGCCCGAAGCGGCAGGCCTGGCCGCACTCTACCGGCAGCTCTACACACTCAGTGGCGGGGCCATGACGCCCCTCATCGGTGAAAGCCTTGAGCGGCTGGGCTACGATCCGCACTATTCACTGCAGCCCCACGGAGAAGCTGCGCCTCCACCGGCGTGGGACGCCGTCCTGGAATGGCAGGGAACGTCACTGCGCACCACTGCCCCGGTGATGCTGGACATCGGCGGGGCCGGCAAGGGCCAGCTCGTGGACCTCCTGGCCGGGCAGCTACGGAGCCACGGGGTCAAGGACTTCTTCATTGACGCCAGCGGGGATCTCCTGAACGGCGGCCCGGAGCCGGTTCAGGTGGCTCTGGAGCACCCCTATGACACCACCAAGGCCATAGGAACTGTGCCGCTGGGATCCGGCGCTCTCTGTGCTTCGGCGTCCAACCGGCGGGCCTGGGGAGACGGGCTCCATCACGTCCTGGACGGCACCACCGGGGCGCCGGTCAGGACGGTCGTGGCCACCTGGGCGCGGGCGGAGACCGCCATGGAGGCGGACGCCCTGGCCACCGCCCTGTTCCTGGTTCCGGCCGAGGACCTGGACCGGAACTTCCGTTTTTCCTGGCTCAAGGTATTTTCCAACGGCAGCGCGGAATACTCCGCGGAATTCGAAGGAGCGCTGTTCACATGAGTTCAACCACCTCCCGGCAGCAGGCCTCGCCAGGCACCGCCCTGGACGCCTATCTGGGCCGGTTCACGATGTACAGGCTGGTGCTGTTGGTGCTGGCCGTGCTGGCGGCCTACAGCCTCCTCCTCGACGCCCTCGGCTGGCTGACGTTCGGCATTCCCAACATGCTCGCCCACCTGGCCCTCTGCCTGGGGTTGACGTACGTTTCCAACCTTGGCCTGGCCGCGCTGTTCCGCGTCCAGCCGCATTCGGAATCCTCGCTGATTACGGGCCTCCTCCTCTACTTCCTGTTCTGGCCCACCCAGCTCGGCCCGGCGTTTGCACCGATGGACCTGGCCGGGGTGGCGCTGGCCTGCGTCCTGGCGTCAGCCTCCAAGTACGCCCTCGCCTGGCGTGGCAGGCATGTCTTCAACCCCGCGGCCGCCGGGGCATTCGTCACTGGGCTGACTGGCCTCAACATCGCCACCTGGTGGGCGGGCACGCCGGCCATGCTGTGGCTCTTGGTCCTTGGCGTCCTGCTGGTGCTCTACCGCACCAGGAAAACGCTCATGGCCGCCGTCTTCATTCTGGTGGCCACCGCCGTCGTGGCCGCGGTGCAAGTGCCCTCCGGCGTCGATCCCGGAAGTGCCGTGTGGCAAACCCTGGCCCAGGGACCCGTGCTGTTCTTTGCCGGGTTCATGCTCACCGAGCCGCTCACCCTGCCACCCCGGCGCTGGCAGCAGCTGGCGATGGCCGCCGTCGTCGGAATCCTGCTGGCCACCCCGTACAACTTCGGTTTTGTGGCGAACTCCCCCGAGCTGGCACTGCTGATCGGCAACCTGCTGGCGTTCCTGGCTGGCCAGCGCGGAAGCGTGCGGCTGCTGTTCAGCCACTCCCGCAGGCTTACGCCGACGACGACGGAATTCGTCTTCCGCCCCCAGCGCCCGCTCCGCCACGCGCCAGGACAGTACCTGGAACTCGATCTTCCGCACACCAAGCCGGACAGACGGGGCAGGCGCCGCGTCTTCAGCCTGACCAGCCCGCCCGAGGCAAAGCATGTGAAGATCGGCGTCGGCACCGCTGACCCCGTCTCCGCGGCGAAGCGCAGGCTGCTGTCCCTCAAGCCCGGCGAGGAGCTCACAGCCACCACAGTGGCGGGCGATTTCGTTCTGCCGAAGGGGCAGGACCCCGTGCTGCTCATTGCCGCCGGCATTGGGATCACGCCTTATTTGGCGCACCTGTCCGGCGGTGTGGCCCGCGAGCGCGACACCGTGCTTCTCTACCTTGCCCGCAATGCTTCGGAACTCGCCTACGCAGCCGAATTGCAGGATTCCGGCGCCCGCATCGTCGCCCGCCTCGCCGACGGCTCGGTGCCGCCGGACTTCATCGAGGACGCGGGTGCGCTGCTTGCCCCGGGAGCACGGCTGGACGGTCACGCGCTGACACGGCTCGTGCCGGACATCGGCCAGCGAAGGGTATTCATCTCGGGCTCACCGGCGAGCGTTGGATCGCTGCGGCGTGCCGCCCGGCATGCCGGCGCCCGCCGTATCCACGTGGATTCGTTCGCGGGATACTAGTGGGAGATCCCGTTTTCCTTTCCGGCCCACCTTCCTGCTAAGCTCTAGGACGTCCGGCCGGGAACGGCGGGATCCCTGGATGCCCTCGTAGCTCAGGGGATAGAGCGTCTGCCTCCGGAGCAGAAGGCCGTAGGTTCGAATCCTATCGAGGGCACAGAAGAAACCCCCGCCGCTTACTGAAAGCGGCGGGGGTTTCCTGCATCTCCAGTGCGCCTGACGCAGAATGTCAGAGCCCGTTCGTAGTGTGAGCTGCATGGTCTGTTCAATAGTTCCGCCGTACATCCTGCGCCGCCTGGCCGCCCAGAGGTCCCCCCGGTTCTCGGCAGTCGCCCGCGCCGCCAGGGAAGCCCTGCTCCACGTGGGCGCCGTGCATGCCGCCCGGACCGCAGCGCCGTCGGCTCCTGCCGGCATCAGGCAGCTGCAGCCCTCTCCGGTCAACAGGTCCGTCTTCGACGCGAAGTCCGGCGAGTCGCTGCCCGGGCAGGTTGTCCGGAAGGAGGGCGATGCCCCCACCGGCGATCCCGCCGTCGACGAGGCCTATGACGGGCTGGGCCACACGCACAGCCTGTACGCGGACGCCTTCGAACGGAACTCCATCGACGGTCTCGGCATGCCGCTGAAGGCCAGCGTCCACTTCGGCAGGATGTACGACAACGCGTTTTGGGACGGCCAGCAGATGGTGTTTGGCGACGGCGACGGCGAGGTCTTCGAGCGCTTTACCCGCTCGCTCAGTGTGATCGGCCACGAACTGGCCCATGGCGTGACGCAGTTTTCTGCCGGACTGGCCTACCGAAACCAGGCGGGAGCCATCAACGAGTCCGTCTCCGACGTCTTCGGCGCGCTCGTGGAGCAGTACTTCCGCAAACAGACCACCGCCGAAGCCTCCTGGCTGATAGGCGAGGGCCTGTTCACGCCGCAGGTTCAAGGGTCCGCCCTGCGCTCCATGAAGGCACCGGGAACAGCGTACGACGACGACGTCCTCGGCAAAGACCCGCAGCCGGACTCCATGGATTCCTACGTCCGCACGCGGGCAGACAACGGCGGTGTCCACATCAATTCCGGCATTCCGAACCGGGCGTTCTGCCTCGTCGCCCAGGCTCTCGGCGGGAACGCCTGGGATGCGCCGGGCCAGATCTGGTACGGGACCCTGACAGGCGGCTCGCTGAGCCCGACCACCACCTTCACAGCCTTCGCCAAAGCCACTGCGGCGACGGCAAAGGAACTGTTCGGCGAGGAGTCCACAGAGCATGACGCCGTGCACGGGGCGTGGGAGACTGTGAAGGTAAAGCTCTAACCGACGCCGGGACTGTGACACTCCGCTTCCCGGCAGCCGCGGAAACCCGGGAACCTCGCCATGAAGATCACAGTCGAGCGCAGCGGCGGGATAGCCGCAGTCACGCGCGTCTGGACGGTGCTCGCCGTCACGACGAGTGACAAAAGCCGCTGGCAGCCCCTGGTCGAAGCGTGCCCGTGGGACGCCGTCGACGACCCCCGGCAGGCGGCGGACGGGCAGCCGGACCGGTTCATGTACTCCATCCGCGCCGGCCAGCGCCGCGCCACCCTGCCGGAGACGGCGGTCACCGGCCCCTGGCGGGTGCTCGTGGAGTCGACCCGGGCCGCCGCTGAAGAATCCGGGCCCGGCAGCGGTACGGCCGGCTTCCGGTCCTAGCCGGGCCGGTCCTAGCCGGTTCTCATCCTTGCTGGCTCCGAACCGGGCTGCTCCTAGCCGGCCGGGGCCATCTGGCCGCGGAAGGCCCGGCGGTAGGACTGCGGACTCGTGTCCAGCACCTTGGCAAAGTGGTGCCGGAGCAGCACGGGGTGCCCGAACCCTGACTGCCGCGCCACCTCGTCGATATTCAGCTCCGTAGACTCCAGCAACTCCTGGGCGCGCAGGACCCGCTGGGAATTGAGCCACGCAGCCGGGGTGGCGCCTGTTTCAGCACGGAACCGCCGGGCAAAGGTGCGCGCCGACATGTGCACCCGGGCGGCGAGCTCCTGGACGGGATGTTCCTCGTCCAGGTTCTCCACCATCCACCGGAGGAGCTCCTCCATTGGCTGGGAGCCGCACTCGGCCATGGGCCGGTCGATGAACTGAGCCTGGCCGCCGTCGCGGTGCGGCGGGACCACCATGTCCCTGGCGATCGCGGCCGCCACGGCGGCCCCGAATTCGGTCCGTACCAGATGCAGGCAGGCGTCAATGCCCGCGGCCGTTCCGGCGCTGGTAATGATCCTGCTGTCCTCGACATAAAGGACATTCTCGTCCACCAGGGCTTTGGGGTACTGGGCTGCCAACTCTCCCGAATAGTGCCAGTGCGTGGTGCACCGGCGTCCATCCAGGAGCCCGGCCCGCGCCAGCGCAAATGCGCCGGAGCAGATCGACATCACCCAGGCACCGCGGGCGTGGGCTGCCCGAAGGGCATCGAGGACGGATTCCGGAACGTCTTCTTCCCGGCCGTAGGGCGCCATGATCACCAGGTCAGCATCGGCGGCAGCTTCCAGGCCAAGGCTGACGTTCATGGTGAGTCCGGACTTCAGCGGAACTTCGCCGGGCACCGGAGTGCACACACGGAAGTCGAACCGCGGCACGCCTGTTCCCCGGTCCGAACGGTCGATGCCAAACACCTCAAAAGCGGTACCGAACTCGAAGATCGAGAAGTTGGGAACCGCGATGATTGCCACTGTTTTGAGCATGTTTCCAGTATGGCAGAAATTTGTACTTTTTAGGCATTTCTGCCACTTTTTTCTTCGGGCCCGCGGGAGAACCATGGAGACATGGAAATCTTCGGAATCGCCCTCCTTGTCCTGGTCCTCATTGCAGCCGCAGCCACTGTCGGCGCCATCCTCCGGGATGGCCGCGGCCACACTCCTCCCGAATACTCTGTCCGGGATTGGTCCGCACTGGACCTTCCCAGCAGCAACTACACAATGCGCATCTTCTAGCTCACTCACCACCCACCGAGAATCACCGTCCATCCAAACCAAGGACCCGGCGCACGCCGGGTCCTTTTACGCGGCAGTAGACTTGTGGGAGCCATGACTTTTCACATCTCCTACCCCGCCGAGCTGCCGGTTTCCGAGCGCCGCGAGGACCTGATGGCCGCGATTGCCGCCAACCAGGTGACGATCATTGCCGGCGAGACCGGTTCCGGTAAGACCACGCAGATCCCGAAGATGTGCCTGGAGCTGGGCCTGGGTGACAACGGCCTGATCGGCCACACCCAGCCGAGGCGCCTCGCAGCCCGTACGGTGGCCGAGCGCATCGCCTCCGAGCTCGGGGTCGACATCGGGCAGGAAGTGGGCTTCCAGGTCCGCTTCACCGGCGAGGTGAGTAAGTCCACCAAGGTCAAACTGATGACCGACGGCATCCTGCTGGCCGAAATCCAGCGGGACAAGCTGCTCCGCAAATACAACGCGATCATCATCGATGAGGCCCACGAACGCAGCCTGAACATCGACTTCATCCTCGGCTACCTCAAGCGGATCCTGCCGCAGCGGCCCGACCTGAAGGTGATCATCACCTCCGCCACCATCGATCCCGAGCGCTTCGCAAAGCACTTCGGCTCGGACGAGGAACCTGCGCCGATCGTTGAGGTATCCGGGCGCACCTTCCCGGTGGAGATCCGCTACCGCCCGCTCTCCCAGCCAGCCGGCGGCCCGTCCACCGGAGATGACGAGGACAACTCCTCCGACGACGAACTCGAGGAGGACCGGGACCCCCTGGACGCGGTGTGCGACGCCGTCGACGAGCTCGCCCTTGAAGCGCCGGGCGACATCCTCATCTTCTTCTCCGGCGAACGCGAGATCCGGGACGCCGCGGACGCCCTCCAGGCAAGGATCCAGTCCAACCGGAGGCTCTCCGGCACCGAGGTCCTGCCACTGTTCGCGCGGCTGAGCCTGCAGGAACAGCACCGGGTCTTCAATCCGGGCAGCAAGCGAAGGATCGTGCTGGCCACCAACGTGGCCGAGACCTCCCTGACCGTGCCGGGCATCAAGTACGTCGTCGACACTGGCACCGCGCGCATCTCGCGCTATTCGCACCGCACCAAGGTGCAGCGGCTGCCCATCGAGCGGGTGTCCCAGGCATCTGCCAACCAGCGTTCCGGACGCTGTGGCCGCGTGTCGGACGGCATCGCCATCCGGCTGTATTCCGAGGAGGACTTCGAGTCCCGGCCGCTCTACACCGATCCGGAAATCCTGCGGACCAACCTGGCGGCGGTCATCCTGCAGATGACCGCCATGGGAGTCGCACGGGGGCCCAAGGACATCGAAAACTTTCCGTTCGTGGAGCCGCCGGACTCGCGGGCCATTAACGACGGCGTGACCCTCCTTCGGGAGCTCGGTGCCCTGAGCGCGCCGCAGGCGGCCACGGGTGCGCCGCAGGCAACCAGTCCCCAGTCGGCCAATGCCGAAAACGGCCGGACAGCCGGGCGCAACGGCGGCGGCCTGACCGCCGTCGGACAGAAGCTTGCCCAGCTTCCGGTGGATCCGCGGCTGGGCCGCATGATCGTGGAGGCCGGCCAGCGCGGCTGTGTCCGCGAAGTCATGATCCTGGCGGCGGCCCTCACCATTCAGGATCCCCGCGAACGTCCAACGGACAAGCAGCAGCTCGCGGCGGAGAAGCACGCCCGCTTCCGCGATGACAATTCCGACTTCACCGGCTACCTGAACCTCTGGAACTACATCCACGAGAAGCAGCAGGAGCTGTCGTCCACCCAGTTCCGCCGGCTGTGCCGCAACGAATTCATCAACTACCTGCGCGTCCGTGAGTGGCAGGACCTGTTCACGCAGCTCCGGCAGCTGGCCCGGCCGCTGGGCATCAGCCTGGACAACAGGCGCCAGGCCGACGCCGTGGGCAACCACGAGGGCATCCACATCAGCCTGCTCTCCGGCCTGCTCAGCCACATCGGCATCCTCGACGAGCGCAAGCGGGAATACGCGGGCGCCCGGGGCACACGCTTTGCCATCTTCCCGGGCTCGGCGCTGTTCAAGAAGTCGCCCACGTTTGTCATGGCTGCCGAGCTCGTGGAGACCAGCCGGCTGTGGGCCCGCGTCGCTTCCAAGTTCGAGCCGGCGTGGGCGGAGCAGGTGGCGCCGCACCTGATCAAACGCAGTTACAGCGAACCCCACTGGTCCACCAAGATGGGCGCCGTGATGGCCTACGAAAAGGTCACGCTCTACGGAGTGCCCATCATCGCGCAGCGCCGGATCAACTTCGGCAAGGTCGATCACGTCCTGGCCCGTGAGCTGTTCATCAGGCATGCGCTCGTCCAGGGCGAATGGAAGACGCACCACAAGTTCTTCCACCGCAACCGGGCCCTGCTGCAGGAAGTGGAGGAACTCGAAGCCCGGATGCGCCGCCGCGACCTGCTGGTGGACGACGAGACTCTCTTCGAGTTCTACGACGCTCGCGTCGGCAAGGATGTTGTCTCGGAACGGCACTTCGACAAGTGGTGGAAGGACGCCCGGCAGCAGGATCCGGCGCTTCTGGACTTCGATCAGGCCCTGCTTCTGAGCGAGGACGCCAACGCGCTGGACGAGTCCGCCTACCCGAAGACATGGCTGCACAAGGGCTTCGAACTGCCCCTGAGCTATGAATTCCATCCGGTGGCACCCGGCTCGACGCCCAACCCGTCCGACGGCGTCACGGCGGAAGTTCCTGTCCTGTTCCTGAACCAGCTCGACGACGCACCCTTCCGCTGGCTGATCCCCGGCCAGCGTGTGGAACTTGTCACCGCGCTGATCAAGTCGCTCCCGAAGCAGGTCCGCAAGAGCTTCGTCCCGGCCCCGGACGTCGCCCGGCAGGCGGTGGCGGCACTGGAAGCCGATTTCGATCCCGCTGAGGACGAACTGGAGAGCTCGCTGGAGCTGGTCCTGCGCCGGCTGAAAGGCCAGATCGTTCCGGCCGGGTCCTGGAACTGGGATGCGGTTCCGCCGCACCTGCGCGTGAGTTTCACGGTGGTGGACAGCCGGGGCAAGGTCCTGGACGAGGGCAAGGACCTGGAAGCGCTGCAGGAGCGTCTGGCCCCGGCAACCCGCCGGGCCATCGCTGAGTCGCTGGGCGCCACTCCCGCCACAGCCGGCCCGCGGGCGCCGAAGAAGAGCCAGCAGCAGGCTGCCGCTCAGGATGGTCGGCCGCAGGCGCAGGCCGGGTTCACGGAACAGTCCGGCCTGACCGAGTGGCGGTTCGGCACCCTTCAGCGCCAGGCCAGCGTCACCGTCAAGGGTCACACCGTCACCGGTTTCCCCGCGCTGGTGGACGAAGGGAAGTCCGTTGGCCTGCGTGTTTTCCAGACAGCCTCGGAGCAGCAGGGTGCGATGCGGGGCGGTGTCATCCGGCTCCTCGCACTGCGGGTGCCGGCCCCGGACCGCTACGTCCTGGAACACCTGAACAACACCGAGAAGCTGACGTTCAGCCAAAACCCGCACGGGTCCGTCTCGGCTCTGATCGCAGACTGCGTCCTGGCGGCGGTGGACAAGCTGACCCCGGTAGAACTCCCGTGGGACCAGGCAGCCTTCGACGCCCTGTATGAGCATGTCCGGGCAGAGCTGATAGACACGGTCTTCAGTGTTACCGCCGTCGTGGAGCGCATCCTTGCCAGCACTCGGCGGATCCAAAAGCAGCTCAAGGGCACCACGAGCCTGGCGCTCATCAGCGCCCTCAACGATGTCCGCAGCCAGCTGGAACAGCTGGTGTTCCCGGGCTTCGTGGCCAAGACCGGTTATGCCCAGCTGATCCAGCTCCCCCGCTACCTCAACGCTATTGAAAAGCGTCTGGAGAAGCTGCCCGGCAACGTCCAGCGCGATGGGCTCCACATGTCCGCCGTCCAGCAGCTGGAGGATGATTACGACGACGCCGTGTCGGCCCTGCTGCCCGGCCGCCGCGCGGGCGCCGAACTGACTCAGGTGCGGTGGATGATCGAGGAGCTTCGGGTGAGCCTGTTCGCCGTCGAACTCGGCACGGCCTATTCCGTGTCCGAGAAGCGGATCCGCACGGCGCTTAACAAGGTGCTCGCGGCGTAGCGTCGTTCGTTGGTTCCTGGTCCTTGACCGGCGCGGTTGCGTCTTCGTGGCTGGCCCCGACCGGCTGGGATCCACGGAGCGGCCGGCAGCGGACTCACGCATCTTCAGCGCCCGGGAGTGAGCACTGGCGTCGGCCACCAGGTCCCCCGGGGCTGGGTGCCCAACTGGGTACCAGATCAGGGCGTTCTCACCGTTGGGAACGCCCTGATCTGCTACCTGGATTCCCTTCGGTCATACGGGACGACCCCGTACGACGGCGGCGCTGCCGCGGCTCGGGCTTTCTAGTCGGCGGGCTTGCTTCCAGCCGAATGCTTGGTTGGCTTCGGGCGCCCAACTG
>NZ_JBHTSL010000016.1:0-79506 GCF_042795115.1 Arthrobacter sp. NPDC056493
GTCTGGCTCTACGCCGAAACGGTCCGCAAGATCCACGAACTGAACCCCGGCACCGGCGTCGAACTCCTCATCCCGGACTTCTCCGGCAAACCCGAACACATCGCGGCGATCTGCGACTCCAAACCCGAGGTCTTCGCTCACAACGTCGAGACCGTGCCGCGGATCTTCAAGCGGATCCGCCCGGCGTTCCGCTATGAACGCTCCCTGGACGTCATCACCCAGGGCCGGAACCTGGGCATGGTCACCAAGTCCAACCTGATCCTGGGCATGGGCGAAACCCGCGAGGAAATCTCCGAAGCCCTCCGCGACCTCCACGGGGCCGGCTGCGACCTGATCACCATCACCCAGTACCTGCGCCCCTCCGAACGGCACCTGCCCGTGGACCGCTGGGTCAAACCCCAGGAATTCGTGGACCTGCAGCACGAAGCCGAAGAGATCGGCTTCCTCGGCGTCATGTCCGGACCCCTGGTCCGCTCCTCCTACCGCGCCGGCCGGCTCTGGGCCACCGCGATGCGCAAAAAGGGCCGCGACATCCCCGCCGAACTCGCCCACATCGCCGACGGCATCCAGGACTCCGGAACCACCCGCCAGGAAGCCAGCTCCCTGCTCGCGAGGCCGGCCTGATCTCCATCCGCGGCCGGGTATAGCGTTATTGCATGACGGCAACCTACCGGTACGACGTGGACGTCCTGCATCTGCTCGTTTCGCCGGCGCACGCCTACTTCGGCCGCGCACGTGACGGCGCCGCTGACGTGCCGACGGCGGATGCGGACCGGGTTGAGATCGTGGACGGCAAGGGCATTGTCGGGGACCGGTTCTTCGGCAAGGCGGCGCACATGGACGCGGCAGTCACCCTGTTCGCCGTCGAGGCCCTCGAAGCCATGGCAGCCGAATTGGATGCCGGCCCCTTCGATCCGCTGCTGACCCGGCGCAACGTGATCCTCCGGGGCGCACACCTGGCCCCGCTCCTGGGCCAGGATTTCGCGCTGGAATCCCGGGGCGATGTGGTGCGGTTCAAAGGCGGCCGCCCCGCCCACCCCTGTACCTGGATGGACAGAATGCTCGCCCCCGGCGCGCACGCCGCGATGCGCGGGCGCGGGGGCATGCGCTGCCGGGCACTCTCCGACGGCGTGCTGCACCGTGGGCCCGCGGTGCTGGTCAGTCCGGTGCCGCTGGAGCCCGCACAGGCGGGCACTCCGAGCGTGCTGCGGCCGGACAGGCTGCCGTAGGAGTTTCAGCCGCGCACGCGTGCCCGTCCGCGCACCCAGCCGCTGATCCGGCCCTGCAGCAGCAGAAGCCTGGGCACTGCGAAGTACACGGCAGTCGGCACCACGATGAGCGTCAGGACGAAGGCCCGAAGCACGGGAGGCCAGTCCGGCGCGAAGACCGCAAGCAGGTTCATGCCGATCGCGGCCAGCGGGAAGATCGCCAGCCAGGTGATCGCGGCCCGCACGTGGACAGACACAAGACCTGGGATCCGGTGGTGATGCCCGTCTGTTTCGTCCGCCGCAAAGGCCCTGCCGTTGTGTTCCACGAAATCTCCAACTCTTTGTTTGGATTTGATGCTAGCCAGCGGCTGCGGGCAAAAGCAAACGAACGGTTGGAGATAACATCGGTCCATGGCATGGGACACGGAGGCTACACGCGAACGACTTCTCGACGCCGCCATCAGGGAATTCTCCGAGCGCGGCTTCTCGGGCGCGCGGATCGACCAGATCTCGAAAACATCGGGAACCAACCGGGAACGGATCTACTTCTATTTCGGCGGCAAGGTCCAGCTGTTCGAAGCAGCACTCAGCCGGCAGCTGGCAACCTCGCTTGAGGGCCTCCCGGTTCTCGGGTCAGGGCCGGAGGCCGCTGCGGACTTCGCTGGCCGGTACTTCGACTTCTCCGTCACCCAACCCGCCCTGGCACGGCTGACGTTCTGGGAGGGGCTGGAGCGCGGAACCCCGGTCGACGCCGAGCGGCGCGCGCTGCGGGCGGCGGGCAAGGTCAACGAACTGCGCCAGGCATTGCCGGGCGTAGACCAGCAGGCCGCCGAAGAGCTGCTCCTCACCATCGTGACGCTTTGCCATGCCTGGGCGTCGAGCCCCAACGTCAGCGCGGTCATTGCCGGCACGCAGGACACGGCACGCCGGCGGGCGTCGATCATGCGGACAGCCGAACTGCTCGCCAGGGACGCCGGGAATATCGCCTGACGCCTCTTGATTTTGTTGGAGATTGAAGTAACGTCGCCCACCTGGATGGATTTTCCTGATCCCTGGACTGACCCCCTGGAAGGAAGAACACAATGACTGACATCACCATCATCGGAACAGGCAACATGGCCCGCGGGCTCGCGACCCGCGCCATCGCAGGCGGCAAGAGTGTCCAGCTCCTCGCCCACGAGGACAAGGGCAAAGCCGATGCCCTCGCGGCCGAGCTTGAGGGCCAGGTGACCACGGGGGTCGTGGGCGACGACCTCAGCGGCGACATCGTGATTCCGGCCGTGTACTACGATCCTGCCAGAGACGTCGTTGCCAAGTACGGCAGCGCGCTGGACGGCAAGATCTATGTGGACATCACAAATCCGGTGGACATGTCCACGTTCGAAGGCCTCAGCGTCCCCGAGGGCAGCTCCGCGGCCGAAGAGCTGCAAAAATCCACCGGCGCCAAAGTGGTGAAGGCCTTCAACACCACCTTCGCCGGAACGCTGGCCGCCGGTGACGTGGCCGGCCAACAGCTCGACGTCCTCATCGCGGGTGACGACGAGGACGCCGTGCGGGCCGTCGCAGGGTTCGTGAAAGCAGGCGGCCTCCGGCCGATCGTCGTCGGACCCCAGCGGCGGGCCCGGCAGCTCGAGCAGGCCGGTTTCCTTCACATCCTGCTCTCCGCGAACGACCAGCTGCCGGAGTTCCAGTGGAACTCCGCGCTCAAGGTGGTCCCGGGAAGCTAGCCGCCAGGCAGCTAGCTCTTGGGCAGGCCCGCCGGATTCAGCTCCGACTTCTTGACCGCTTCTGAAGAGAGGCCCCAGCGGTCCAGGATCTTGCCGTAGGTGCCGTCCTCGATCAGGTGGTTCAGCCCGGCCTGGGCAGCTGCGCCGAGGCCGTTGCCCTTCTTGGTGGTGGCGGCGATGCTCGCCTTGAGCGGCCAGCCGCCGTCCACCAGGCCCACCAGCTTGGTCTTCTCGTCGGTAGCGGCCTTGTAGGCGGCGGTGGCGTTCGGCCCGAAGGTCAGGTCAGCGCGGCCGGACTGCAGCGCCAGGTTCGAGGCGGAGTCGTCGTCGTAGTACTGGAACTCGACCGGCTTCAGCCCCTTGGCTTTGTTCTCCTCGTCCCAGCGCAGCAGGATGGATTCCTGGTTGGTGCCCGAGCCAACGATGACGCGCTTGCCGGCAACCTCCGCGGCGGATTCAACCTTGCTGATGCCGCTGTCGCTCTTGGCGTAGAAGCCGAGCTTGTCGTCGCGGTAGCTGGCGAAGTCGAACCTGAGCTTGCGCTCCTCCGTCACGGTGACGTTGGAGAGGACGGCCTCGTACTTGCCCGATTCGACGCCGAGGGGCCAGTCGGCCCAGGCGGTCGGCACGATCTCCGCTTCCAGTCCCAGCGTCTGGGCCAGTGCGACGGCGACGTCCACCTCGTTGCCCACCGGCGTCTTGTTGTCCGTGGCGTAAACCGCCAGGGGCGGCGCGTAGGGGCTGACGGCCACTGTCAGCTTTCCGTCCTTCTTGATCGCTTCCGGAACCAGGGCCGCGGCGGCCGTGTCCACTGTGACGGGAAAGCGGTCCTGCTCAGGCGTCAGGTTGAAGGTCTTGGCTGATGACGTGGCGGTGGTCGTGGCGGCCGGCGCGTTCGCCGACGCCGCAGCCCCGGGGTCGGAGCAGGCGGAGAGCGCCAGCAGGCTGGTGGCGGCGAGGGCCAGGCCCACCGCCGGCGTGAATGCGCCCGTGCGGGACGTGGGAGACTGACGGTTCATTGGGTGCCCCTAAGAAAGTAGTGAATGCGAAGGTTGTGGCTGCAACTATCCGTCAGCGGAAATGAGCGGTCAAAGCCCGGGGAAACCGGAGGATACACGGCGTAACCGCGATTCACACTGCGTCCGACGGCGTCATTGGGCCTGCCCGTCACCGCGCCGCCGCGCCTAGCATCGAGTATGAGCGATCAATTCACGACCGAACGTGACAGCTACGGCAGGCTCCTGGCAGACCGTGAGGTGTGGCGGCAGGCCGGCACCCTGGCCGCCGCCGGGGAACTGACCGCGCGGTGGCTTGAGGGCACCAGCGAATACCAGCCCGGAACCCTCGCCCCGCGCTTCGACGACGAGACCCTGCCCATCGCCGGCCAGCTGGCCGAGCTCAACCGCAGCGGGCTGTTCACCAAGGAATCCCAGCCCGGCCTCGGTCCCGACGCCGGCCACGCCCAGCGCGAGTATGTCACCGGCTTCTGCTCAGCGGAGTCGGCGGCCCTCCTGTTGCGGCTGTCGGCCGGGACAGAACTCATTGCCATCGCGCACGCACCGGGAGAGGTCAGCCAGGCCTCCGTTCCGGTCACCGTGCACGACGGCGACGTGGTCACTGTTCTGGGAAGCAGCGAAAATCCCGTCGAATCGGAGCAGATCCAGGACTGGGCCCGCGAAAGCAACGAGACCCTCGCGCTCCTGCTGGCCGACTCCTGGTACGTCGAACTTCTCGATCCGGTCTGGGGCCGGCAGCAGCACCTTCTGCCCGCCGTGCTGGAAACCCTTAAGTCCGCCGGGGACGAGCGTTTGGCCCCCGATTTTTAACGTTCCGCGACGCCCGGTGAAGCTATGAGACCCCGAGGATGAACGATTGCGACGCCGGGTGAACGCCTGCGTCGGCAGCCATTGTGGCCGCCGGAGGGTCGCCATAATCTCAATCCAACGCTCAGCGCCATCCCCTCCGCTCCATCATCCAAAAGGAAACATCATGTCTTCTTCACACGAGAACCCGGGTTCCACCCGGATCGCCGCGGGCCAGCCCGCCGGCCGGAAGCGCCCCAGCGGGCTCAAGATCGGCATCGCCGCCGGCATCCTCGCCGTCCTGGGCGCAGGCGTCGCCGTCGCCACCACCGCCGCGAACAACTCCGCACCGAGCTCCGCCAACGCGGCCGCTGTCACCAGCCCCGCCACCGAGCTGAAGCTGGGCTACTTCGGGAACATCACCCACGCCACCGCCCTGGTCGGCGTCCAGAAGGGCTTCATCGCGAAGGAGCTCGGCGACACCAAGCTGAGCACGCAGGTGTTCAACGCCGGTCCGGCCGCGATCGAGGCACTCAACGCCGGCGCAATCGACGCCACCTACATCGGCCCGAACCCGGCCATCAACTCGTTCGTCAAGAGCAAGGGCGAATCCATCAGCATCATCGCCGGAGCGGCCTCCGGCGGCGCACAGCTGGTGGTCAAGCCTGAGATCAAGACCGCGGCTGACCTCAAGGGCAAGACCCTCGCCTCCCCGCAGCTCGGCGGCACCCAGGACGTGGCGCTTCGCGCCTGGCTCGGCAAGCAGGGCTACAAGACCAACACCGACGGCGGCGGGGACGTTGCGATCAACCCCACCGAAAACGCCCAGACCCTGAAGCTGTTCCAGAACGGCAAGCTCGACGGCGCGTGGCTGCCCGAGCCGTGGGCGTCCCGTCTGGTGCTCCAGGCCGGCGCCAAGGTCCTGGTGGACGAGAAGGACCTCTGGGACGGCTCGCTGACCGGCAAGCCCGGTGAGTTCCCCACCACCATCCTGATCGTCAACAAGAAGTTCGCCGCAGAGCACCCGCAGACCGTGGAGGCCCTGCTCAAGGGCCACGTGGAGGCCGTGAAGTGGCTCAACGACACCCCCGTCGCCGAGAAGGCCACGGAAGTGAATGCCGCCCTGAAGGAGGCTGCCGGCAAGGCACTCCCGCAGGAAGTCATTGACCGTTCGCTGAAGAACATCGTGTTCACGGTGGACCCGCTGGCCGGAGCGTTCAAGAAGCTGCTGCAGGACGGCGTGGACGCCGGCACCACCAAGCAGGCCGACATCAACGGCATCTTCGACCTGACCAAGCTGAACGAAGTCACCGGCGAAAAGACCTCTGCCGCCGGGCTGGGCCAGGAGTAATCCGGTAAGACACACAAAAAAGGATCCGGCGGGAACATTCCCGCCGGATCCTTTGTGGTTTAAGCGGCCCTACAGCGCCGTCGAGTAGTCTGCGGAATACTCCGGCACGGCCGAATATTCGGGCACGGCGTACGGATCCTCCGCGTTTTTCAGGGCGTAGTGGAAGACCATCCCGTCCTGGCTTTCCTGGCTTCCGACATATTCGGCGGCAACCCACTCCCCGCCGGCCACGGCCCCGGCCCAGGCATGGGCTTCTTCCCAGTGGACAGCGGAGGCCATCCGGCCGGGCTGCAGGCTCATGGACACGGCAACGCGCACAGCAGGCGCGCCATCGGCGGAATGGGGGCAGGTGAAGCCGACGATGTCCACGGAGACGCCAGGGGTGGCAAGGCAGGGCCGGCGGGCCATGGTGGTGGCCGCCGCATCCAGGCCGCCGGAACCGATGTCCTGGCTCACCAGCGCCTGCACCTGGCTGCGGAAAGCATGCAGTTCCGCGCCGCATTGCGTCCGGATTCTGTGCACCAAAGCTGTGATCATGTCCCCCTCGATTCAGGGAGGGCGTTACGCCGCCCCGTCGTGATTATGGACTTACACAACCACCCGGTAACTTGCTTCACAATGCCCGGCGACACCCGCCGTCGTGCTGCGCAACAGTGCTTCATCTTCCGCAGTTGGGCGTAACAAAACGATGCACTGCCCGCGGGAGGCGCACAGGCCCTAGACGTGCATCCGCGCCACGAAGCGGAACCGGTCCCCCCGGAACACCGACTCGGTCCACTCCACGGGCCGTCCGTCCGGGGTGAACCCGAGCCGGTGGACCAGCAGCATGGGAGCGCCCATTTCGACGTCGAGGAGTTGCACCTCCGCCGGTCCGGCCAGCTTGGTCTCCACAGTGTCCTCCACCTCGGCAATCCGGATTCCGTAGTCCTCGCGCAGGGCAGCGTAAAGGGAGCCGCGCTCCGCCACCGTCCGCGCAAGATCCGGCAGCGGCCCGGCAAGGAAAGCAATCTCGTGCGCCAGCGGCTCGCCGTCCACCAGCCTGATCCGCTCCACCCGGTGGATGTCCGTTCCCGGTTCCACCGCCAGGCGCCGCGCGGTGGCCGCGTCGGCCGGCAGCACGCTCACGTCAACAATCCGGGCCGCAGCCGTGAGCCCCTGGCTCGCGGCGTCGTCGGTAAAGGACGTGAGCTGGCGGACGTGCGTGACCTTGGGCGGCGCCACATACGTGCCCCGCCCCTGCGTCCGGTCCAGGCGGCCCTCGGCCACCAGCTCGCCGATCGCCTGCCGGACGGTGGTGCGGGACGTTCCGTACTGTTCCGCGAGCGCGCGCTCTGTAGGGATCAGGGTTCCGGGCACCGCGTCCTCGATGAGGGTGAGGATCTGCTCCTTGAGTACGTAGTACTTGGGCAGGGCGGCGGCCGCGGAGGTTTCCATGAATCTGATGGTACCTATTGACACGAAAATTGGTCTAGGCCAAAATGATGGAAATTGGTTTACACCAATTCCGGTGTGCATCAGTTCCCGGACCCCATCCCCATCACACTTCCAAGGACCCAAAGATGTCGTTCCTGCAAGACCTGCGCCAGACGCCCCGCCTCGGCCTGCTGGTCGGCGGCACCGCCGCCACCATCGGCATAATCTACGGCTACGACCTGTCGAATATCGCCGGTGCCCTGCTGTTCATCACCAAGGAGTTCCAGCTCTCCACCAGCCAACAGGAGCTGGTGACTACCGCCGTCGTGGTCGGTGAAGTTCTGGGCGCCGTCCTCGGCGGCTGGCTCGCCAACAAGCTGGGCCGCAAGGCCTGCATGGTGGGCGTGGCCGGAGCGTATGCGGTGTTCGCGGTGCTCAGCGCCCTCGCCGCCGACGTGCCCATGCTGCTCGTGGCCCGCCTGCTCCTGGGCCTGACCATCGGCATTTCCGTGGTGGTGGTGCCCGTCTTCGTGGCGGAGTCAGCGCCGCCCAAGGTGCGCGGCGCCCTGCTCGTGGCGTACCAGGTGGCCACCGTCATCGGCATCATCATCGGCTACCTGGCCGCCTATGTCCTGTCCTCCACCGAGAACTGGCGGCTTATGCTGGGCCTGGCCGCTGTTCCGGCCATCGCGGTCCTCGCCGTCACCCTCCGCCTCCCCGACACCGCCCGCTGGTACATGATGCGCGGGCGCACCGAAGACGCCCGCCGCACCCTCAGCTCGATAGAGCCGGATGCCGACGTCGACGCGGAACTGGCCGACATGCGCCAGGCCATCAGCGAGGAGCGCGGCGGCGGCCTGCGCGAGATGCTCCGCTCCCCCTACCTGAAGGCGACCGTGTTCGTCGTCGGGCTCGGCTTCTTCATCCAGATCACCGGCATCAACGCCGTGGTGTACTACAGCCCCCGGATCTTCGAGGCCATGGGCTTCACCGGCAACGCCGCCCTCCTGCTGCTGCCCGCACTGGTTCAGGCCGCTTCCCTGGTGGCCGTGTTCGTCTCGCTGTCCCTGGTGGACCGGGTGGGCCGCCGCCCGATCCTGCTCGGCGGCATCGGCATGATGATCGTGGCCAACGTCATCCTGGTGGGCGTGTTCATGGCCGGCAAGGACTTCGGCGGAATCCTGACCGTGGTCGGCTTCCTCGGAGTGCTGCTGTTCACCGTGGGCTTCACCTTCGGCTTCGGCGCGCTGGTCTGGGTCTACGCAGGAGAATCGTTCCCCGCCCGGCTGCGTTCCCTGGGCGCCAGCGCCATGCTGACCTCGGACCTTGTGGCCAACGTGATCGTCGCGGCCTTCTTCCTGACCATGCTGCAGCGGCTCGGCGGCGCCGGCACGTTCGCCGTGTTCGGTGCGCTGGCCGTGGCCGGCTTCGTCTTCGTCCACCGCCTCGCCCCCGAAACCAAGGGCCGGAACCTCGAGGAAATCCGCCACTACTGGGAAAACGGCGCCCGCTGGCCGGAAGCCACCGGCAGCAGCGGCAGCACCGGCGGCAGCAGCAAGCCGGCGGCCAAGTGAAGCGGCCCGTCCCCGGCCTGCGCCGCGTCCTGGGGCTGGACATTGGCGGCTCCAAGACGCACGCCATCCTGGCTGAGGTTGTGTTGCCGGACGCTGCAGTGAAGGACGACGGCGGGACCCCCGGCGGTGCCAGCCTCACCGCCGGCGGTGCCTCACCGGCCCGGAAGCTCGCGGAGTGCACGGTGGGCAGCGCGAACATCGCCTCCGTCGGGCCGGACGAAGCAGCTGCGGCACTGGATGACCTCGCCGGGCAGCTCGGCGTCAGCGATCCCGCCGGCCACGGAATAGACACCGTCTTTGCCGGCGCCGCGGGAGCCGACACGCCCGCCGCCCGGGAACGCCTGGCCGGCCTCCTCTCCCGCCGTTTCCCCGGAGCCCGGGTCCACGTGGACCACGACACCCGCATCATTCTCGCGGCCGGCGGCCTCACCGCAGGTACCGTCCTTATCTCCGGCACGGGCTCCGCCGCCTGGGCGAAGGCCGGCGACGGACGGGAGGCCCGGGCCGGCGGCTGGGGCTACCTGCTCGGCGACGAAGGCAGCGGCTACGCAGTGGCCCGCAGTGCGGTGCGTAACGCTTTGCGGGAATTCGACGACGGCCTGCCCGCCGGGCCGCTGACCGCACAGCTTTTGACGCAGACCGGAGCCGCGGAACCCGTCGACCTGCTTGATCTGTTCTACCTCCGGCCGGAGCGCCGGTACTGGGCCGGGCTGGCCGGAACCGTGTTCGCCCTGGCGGCGTCGGATGCTGCGAGCTCGGCCATCGCCGAGGACGCCGCCCGGCACCTTGCCCGCCTGGCACTGACGGTGAACCGGAGGGTCGGCACGGTACCGGACACGGCCGGGGACCCGCCACCTCCACCAGTCCTGCTGGCCGGCGGCATGCTGGTGAACCAGCCGTCGCTGGCCGCCGGGGTGCGCGGGCTGCTGACAGCCGGCGGCCTTCCCGACGTCCGCGTGCTGGACCGCGCGCCGGCCTGGGGCGCCGTGGAACTGGCCCGCGAACTGGCCGGGTCACCACACCGGCCAGCCGCCACAGTTCCCGCCTGATCCACTCTCACCACATACCCCGCTGATCCCCCAAGGAGACCCATGACCGCCCCGCACACCACGATCCTGACCAACACCGCTGCGGCCACGCCCCCGCTTCCCGGTTCCCTGATGGCCGCCGAAATCCTGGAACAGCCGGAGTCGCTGGCCCGGCTGCTTGAGCACGGCCGCCCCGCCGTCACACGGCTGGCCGCCATCCTCCGGGACGCCGACATCAGGTTCGTCCTCCTGGCCGCGCGCGGCACCAGCGACCACGCCGCCCTGTACGCGAAGTACCTCATCGAGACGGTGCTGGGGCTGCCGGCCGGGCTGGCATCGCCGTCGAGCCTTACCGTGTACGGCGCCGAACCGAAAATGGACGGGGTGCTGTGGCTGGCGGTCAGCCAGTCCGGCGGCTCCCCGGACCTGGTGGACTCCACCGCCGCTGCCGCCCGGGCCGGCGCCCTCACCGTGGCCGTCACCAACGCCCCCTCCTCGCCGCTCGCCGCGGCCGCGAGGCACCACCTGGACATCCTTGCCGGGCCCGAACGCGCCGTCGCCGCAACAAAGAGCTACACGTCGCAGCTCCTGGCACTCTGGCAACTGATCGACGCATGGGCCGGGGGAAACGGCGCGGAAGCGGCGGACCTGCCGCGTCTTGCCGCCGACGTCCTGGCCCGGCCGGAGATACTGGAGGTTGCAGACCGCTACCGCTTCGTGAACCACATCATCACCACCGGACGCGGCTTCTCCTACCCCACCGCACGGGAGGCGGCACTGAAACTGATGGAAACGTCCTACCTGGCCGCGCACGCCTTCTCCGGCGCGGACCTGCTGCACGGGCCCTTCGCCATGATCGACGCCGACCGGCCCGTCATCGCCGTCGCCTCGCCCGGTGCCGGCGGCCGTGCCCTGGCTCCGGTGCTGGACCGCCTCGCAGAACGCGGCGCGGACGTCTGCCTGGTGGGCGATCCCGGGGCCGCGCGTCCGCTGAACCACGTGGTGCCGCTGCCGGCTGTCCACGAACAGCTCTCCCCGATCCTGGAGATCATGCCCCTGCAGCGGCTGGCCCACACCATGGCGGCCGCCCGCCACCACGACCCGGACGCGCCCCGCGGACTCCGCAAGATCACGGAAACCTGGTGAGTCCGACGCTCATCACAGCTGCCCGGGTCATCCTGCCCGACGCCGTCCTGGAGCCGGGCTGGGTGGAAACCGACGGTTCTACAATCACCGCGGCGGGCCCCGGGCTGCCGGCCCGGGAGCCCGACTTCAGCTTTGCGGACGGCACCCTCGCGCCCGGTTTCGTGGATGCCCACATCCATGGCGGCGGCGGCTTCAGCTTCAACGACGCTGATCCCGCTGCCGCCGCGGCCCGGATCGCCGATGTGCACCGCTCCCACGGCACCACCACGCTGATGGCGAGCCTGGTCACCGCTCCGCTTCCGCAGCTCGAGAAGGCAGTGGCCGCACTGGCGCCCCTCGTGGAGCAGGGGGTGCTGGCCGGGATCCATCTGGAGGGCCCGTGGCTTAGCCCCGACCACCGGGGCGCGCACGCGGCGGAGCTTCTGCTCGTGCCGGCCCCTGCGGCCATCGACCGCCTGATGCTGGCCGGGCGGGGCACCGTCCGCATGGTCACGATCGCGCCGGAGCTGGAAGGGGGCCTGGCCGCCATCCGTCAGATCACCGGCTACGGCGCTGTCGCGGCCATCGGCCACACGGGCGCCGGTTACGACCTTGCCCGTGAGGCGATCGCGGCGGGCGCCACGGCCGGGACGCACGTGTTCAACGCGATGCGGCCGCTGCACCACCGGGAGCCCGGCCCAGCGCTGGCGCTGCTGGAGGACCCCTCGGTGTTTGCCGAGGTGATTGCCGACGGCGTCCACCTCCACCCGTCGCTGATCCGCTTCATTGCCGCCAGCCCGGCCCGCGCCGTTTTTGTCACCGACGCCATGGCGGCCGCCTGCGCGCAGGAAGGCACGTACCAGCTGGGCGGGCTGGACGTCCGGGTGTCCGACGGCGAGGCGCGCCTGGTCAGCGACGGCACCATCGCCGGCAGCATCCTCACCCTGGATGCTGCGGTCCGGCACGCCGTCCTCGAGGCCGGCATCCCGCTCGCCGACGCCGTCCGGGCGGCCAGCCAGAACCCGGCGGACATGTTGGGATTGACCGACGTCGGCCGCATCGAAGCAGGGCGGCAGGCGGACCTGGTGGTGCTTACCCCGGATCTTGAGGTGGCGGCGGTGATGAAGGCGGGGCGGTGGTTGAGCCCGACGCAACTTGCTGGCTAGTCCGGTTGGCTATGTCTACTCGTCCGGCGCGATTTACTCAGCCAGCGCGTTTTACTCGGCCAGCGCGCCGCTACAAAGCCTGCTGACCACTTCGGTGAGCATGGCCAGGCCGGCCACGATGTCCTCGTCGGTGGTGTATTCGTGTTCGTTGTGGGAGACGCCGTCCACGCTCGGGACGAAAAGCATGACCGTGGGGACGATGTCCTTCATGTTCGTTGAGTCGTGACCGGCGAGCGTCATCACTTCCTTGTTCGACAGCCCAAGGTCGGCAGCCACCTTGGCCGCAAGCTCCACGCCTTCCGGCTGGTACGGGGTCACCGGCCAGGAATGCGAGTGGTGCTTCTCCACCGCAACGTTCGCCAGCCGCTCGATGTCGGCGATGCGGGCGTGCAGCAGGGCGTCGGCCTCGGCCAGCACGGCTTGGTCGGCGCTGCGCAGGTCCAGCAGCAGGTTCACGCGGGAGGGAACCACCACCGGGGAGTTCGGGTAGACGTTCAGCTGCCCGACGGAGGTGTGCAGGACCCCGGGGAACCGGTCGGCCAGTTCCCGGGCCGCGACCACCAGCATGGATGCTCCGAGCAGGGCATCCCTGCGGTCCGCGATTACGGTGGAGCCGGTGTGGGCCTGCTCGCCGTGCACCACGAATTCGTACTTGTTGGCCGCCCAGTTGGAGCTCACCAGCCCGATGGTGATGCCCTCCCGTTCCATGCTGCGGCCCTGTTCGATGTGGATCTCCGCGCAGTAGGCTGCCACGGGTCCCTCATAGTCGGCCCGGCAGCCAATCGCATCCAGGGCATCGCGCACAGTGACTCCGGCAGCATCCGTGGTGTCCAGCGCTGCCTGAAGTTCCAGCTTGCCTGTGTAGACGGAGGAGCCCATCATTGACGGCTTGAAGCGGCTGCCTTCCTCGTTGAACCAGTTGACGACGGCGAGGTTGAACTTGGGTGCCGGCGCGCCGGCTTCCCAGCGTTCCACCAATCGGAACGCTGCGTGGGCAGCGGCGAGGACGCCGTACGCCCCGTCGTACCGGCCCGCCGTCGGCTGCGAATCCATGTGCGAGCCGACCACCACGAAGGGGGCGCCCGGCACGGCTTCGTAGAGTCCCCACTGGTTTCCCGCGCGGTCGAACCTGACGGTGAAGCCGCGCGCTTCAAGGAGTCCGGCCAGCCAACGCCGCTGCTCACCGTCGGGAGCGGTGGCGGCCTGGCGCTCCACGCCGCCGTTCGCCGTGGCGCCGAAGGCACTCATGGTGCGGAAGTCCTGGACGAAGGCCGTGTCCTGGGCGGTGAAGGTGGCTGTTGTGGTCATGGTCTCCCCTATGAACTCTGCCGCGTCAGTGCAGCGTGCTGAAACTCGGTGGTGGTGGCTTGGTAGGTAAAGCGGCCGCCGACGGCGGTTGCCAGGACCCGCAGTCCGCTGATGTCCGGCGCGTCCAGCGGCGACGCGGACAGAACGGTGAAGTCCGCCAGTTTGCCGGGGGCGAGGGTCCCCTTGATGTCCGCGGTTCCGGTGGCCGCCGCGGCTCCGCTGGTGTAGGCGGCCAATGCCTGCCGCGGGGTGAGCCGCTCGTCGGGATTGCCGAACGTGGCGCCGGAGGCGGTGCGCCGGTCTACGAAGGCCTGCATGCCGCGGAGAACGTTTCCGTTGGCCACCGGGCGGTCCGAACTGCCGGCCAGTGTCACGCCGGCGTCGAGGAAGCTGGCGGCGCGGTAGGCCCAGGGCAGGCGGTCGGCGCCGAGGGACGCGGTCATGCCGTCGCCGCCGTCGTGGAAGAAGCTGGCCTGCGGGGTGACCGCGATTCCAGCTTCCGCCAGCCGGGCCAGCTGGTCAGGCCGGGTCATGGACGCGTGTTCGATCCGGTTGGGCACGGCCCGGGCACCATACGTTGCCTGGCAGTCCGTAATGATGTCCACGGCGAGGTCGATCGCCCGGTCCCCGATCGCGTGGGCGGCGATTGACCACCCCGCGGCGTAGGCGGCCCCGATGCGTTCCCGCAGCTGCGCCGGGTCGGCCTGGAAGTATCCCACGTTGCCGGTGTTGTCCTTGTGGCCGTGGCTGCAGAACTCCTGGCTCACGGCAGCGGTTTCGCCCAGGAGGGACCCGTCAAGGAACACCTTGGCCGGCCCCAGCGAGAGGTACTCGTTCCCGAATCCCGTGGCCATCCCGAGGTCGAGCCCGGCCGGAGCCGCCCCCGGGCTGTCGGAGTCATGGCCGTCCAGCGCGTGCAGCACGTCGAGCACCGGCATCACCTGTGCCCGGGCGTGGAGTCGGCCGCTGGCTGCTGCGCGCTGGTAGGCGCCAAGTTCCGCCGGGCTGTGCCCGATCCAGCCGCCGCCCACGCCGGCCTCGGTGAAGCTCGTGATGCCCTCGGAGGCGTAGTAACGGGTGGCCCGCTCCAGGGCTGCCTCGATGTCATCGAGCGGGTACGGCAGGATGAGCTGTTGGATCAGTTCCTGCGCCGTCTCCTGGACAAGTCCCGTGGGACGTCCCGCTGCGTCGCGGACCACCGTTCCGCCGTCGGGATCGGGGAACGACGGCGGCTCCGCCCCCGCCTGCCGCAGCGCGGCTGTGTTTACCACGGCCATATGGCCGGAGTTGTGCCGCATGAGCAGCGGGCGCTGCCCCGTGATGCGGTCGAGTTCGGCAATGTCCGGGAACAGTCCGCCGTGGTGCTGCTGGCTGAAGCCCGTGGCCAGAAGCCAGGTGCCTGCTTCGGCTCCTGCGCCGGACCCCGTACCGGACACGGCGTCCCGCAGCAGTCCGTACAGTTCATCCAGCCCCCGGGCACCGGACACGTCCAGTTCGCCAAGGCCCAGGCCGAACCACGTGGTGTGGCAGTGCGCGTCGATGAATCCGGGGGTGACCGTGGCGCCGCCGAGGTCCAGCACTTCGGCGGCGTCCAGGCCGTCAAGGTCATCGTCGAGGCCCACGATGCGTCCCTGCCAGATGCCGAGCGAGCCGGCCGCGGGCCGCGTGGGATCCATGGTGATGATGTCTGCGTTCCGCAGGAGGAGATCCAGTTTCATGATTACCTAGCTGGCCTGCTTAGCGGTGTGACGTGGTGACGGACTTGATGCGGGTGTAGTCCTCCAGCCCGAAGACCGAGAGGTCCTTGCCCGTGCCCGAGTGCTTGAACCCGCCGTGCGGTGCTTCCGCCGGGATCACCTGGTGGCAGTTGATCCACACGGCCCCGAAGTCCAGCTCGTTGGAGACGCGGGTCACCACGCCGTGATTGTCAGACCAGACGCTCGACGCGAGAGCGTATTTGGTGCCGTTGGCCAGTTCGAGCGCCTCTTCCTCGGAGGTGAACGGCTGCACGGTCAGCACGGGGCCGAAGATCTCGTCGCACACCACCTCGTCGCTCTGGAAGACTCCATCGATGACCGTCGGCTCGAAGTGGAAGCCGGTCCCGTTGCGCTTTCCGCCGGCGAGGACCCTCGCGTTCGCGGGCAGCCGGGACAGGAACCCTTCCACGCGTTCCAGCTGCGCGGCGCTGTTGAGGGGGCCGAGGTCACCGTCTTCGCCGCCGACGTTGAGCGCCTTGGCCGCGGCCGCGAGCTCCTGGGCGAACTCCTCGTGGATGGATTTCTCCACCAGGACTCGGGTCACCGCCGTGCAGTCCTGTCCGGCGTTGAAGAAGGCACCGAGGGCGATCTCGCGTGCGGTGCGGGGAATGTCGACGTCGGCGAACACCACCGCGGGTGCCTTGCCGCCCAGCTCGAGGTGGACGTCCTTGAGGGTTTTGGACGCCGCGGACATGACCTGGGCGCCGGCCCGGGTGGAGCCGGTGATGGACACCATTTCGGGAATCTCGTGGTCCACCATGGCTGCGCCGGCTTCGCGGCCGCCGCAGACGATGTTCACGACGCCGGGCGGGTAGACCTCCTGTGCCAGCTCGCCCAGGATCACCGTTGACCACGGTGTGGTGTCGGCGGGCTTGAGGACCAGCGTGTTGCCGGCCGCAAGCGCCGGACCGATCTTCCAGATCGCCATCATGAAGGGGTAGTTCCACGGGGTGATCTGCGCGACCACGCCCACCGGCTCACGCCGGACCGTGGAGGAGAAGCCCTCGACGTACTCGGTCTGCGCCGTCCCCGAGACCACGCGGCAGGCACCGGCGAAGAAGCGCAGCTGATCAGCGCCGCGCAGGATCTCGAGCGTGCGCGTGAGCTGCCTCGGTTTGCCGGTGCACGCGACTTCGGCGTCAAGCAGGCGGTCCGCGTTGGCCTCGATGAGATCGGCCAGCTGCAGCAGCAGCGACTGCCGGGTTGCCGGCGTCGAGCGCTTGTAGCTCCTGAAGGCGCCGGCTGCAGCCTGGAAGGCGGCATCGACGGTGGCGGCGTCGCTGTCCGGGGCCCTGCCGATCTGCTCCCCCGTGGCGGGGTCGAAGAACGGCAGGCTGGCTGCGGAGTCCAGGGACTCGCCGTTGATGATGTTGCTAAGCGTGATCACGATGGGGCTCCGGTCAGTTGGCGGACGTCTTGGGCGAACGGGTTGCCGGATCCTGCGGCAGGTGGAGCAGGGCAGGCAGGCCGGAGTCGACGGCGCGGCGGAACGCGGCCGCGAAGTCCTCCGTGCGGTCCACACGTTCTCCGTATCCGCCGTAGGACCGGGCCAGTGCGGCGAAGTCCGGGTTGGTCATGTGCGTGCCTGAGGGCCGGCCCGGATAGTGGTTTTCCTGGTGCTCGCGGATTGTGGCGAAGATGCCGTTATCCACCACCAGGACGATGAACTTCGCGCCGTAGCCCATGGCGGTGGCAATTTCCTGGCCGTTCATCATGAAGCAGCCGTCCCCGGCCACCGAGATGACCTGCCGGCCCGGGTAGGCCAGGGACGCGGCGACGGCGGCCGGGATGCCCATGCCCATGGCGCCATTGCGCGGCGCAGCCAGGGAGTTGGCGGAGTTGTGCGCAAGGTAGCGGGCGGGCCACAGGGCGTGGTTCCCCGCGCCGAAGGTGAGGACGGCGTCGTCGTCCATTTCCTTCGTGAGGATCTCCATGGCGGCGCCCAGGTCGACGCCGATGCCGCCGTCGGGCTGCGGTGCCGAGAAGGCCAGGTGATCGGCGCGGGCACCGGCGAACCAGCCGGCGTCGGGGCGGACAGCCGAATTCGTGGCCGCAAGCGCGGCCGAGAAAGCAGACACATCGGCGGTGATGTGCTGGTCCACCCGGCCGAAATGGCCCAGCAGGTTGGCATCCGCGTTCACCACGATGGTTTCGGCGTCCAGTCCGCGCTTGTAGCCGTCGGACAGGACGTCGCCGCGGACGCAGCCGAGGAAGAGGACCAGGTCCGCTTCGTCGAGCCGGGCAGCGTTGGCGTCGCTCCTTCCGTACCCCAGCGAGCCGGCGTAGGCGTCGCTGCGGTGCGGGACGGCGTCGTACGCCCGGAAATCGGCCAGGATCGGAACACCGTGCCGTGACGCCCAGCCGGCCAGTTCCTCGCCGGATTCGGTGGTCCAGCCTTCGCCGCCGACCACGATCAGCGGCCTGCAGGCTGCGGCCAGCCGGCCCTCGAGTTCGGCGAGCGCAGCGGCGGAGGGCTCCGGGCTGGAGACCTTGCGGGGTGCCACCGTGGCGTCCTCGACGACGTGGACCAGGACGTCCTCGGGGAGGCCGATGACCACCGGTCCGGGACGGCCGCTCAGTGCTGTGAAGATGGCGTCGTCCACCACTCGGGCCGCGGAGGCGGCGTCGTCCAGGGTGACCACCTTCTTTGCGGTGCTGCCGAACCAGGCGTTGATGTCGAACTCCTGGAACGACTCCCGGCCGCGGTCCGCCACCGGGATGAGCCCGACGAAGAGGATCATCGGTGTGGCGTCCTGGTGGGCGGTGTGGATGGCGATGAAGGCGTTGGCGGCGCCCGGGCCGCGGGTCACCATGGCCACGCCGGGCAGCTCGGTCAGGCGTCCTTCGGCGAGGGCCATGAACCCGGCCCCGCCCTCCTGCCGGGCCACGACGTTCTGGATTGACGAGCCGTGGAGGCCGTCAAGGACATCGAGGAAACTTTCTCCGGGAACGGTGTAGACACGCCTGATGCCGGCCCGTTCCAGCTGGTCCACGATCAGGTGCCCGGCGGTTGTTGTGCTCAATGCTTCATGCCCTTTTCTTTGATGGAGAGGCCCGGGAGGAACAGGCCGGACAGCGCGGTCAGGATGGAGACCACCAGGAGGATCGCGGCGCCGGGCCAGAACGAGTTGCCGTTGGCTGCCACCAGCGCGGTGGCGACCAGCGGAACAAAGCCGGAGATGACTCCTGCGGTGTTGGACGTGATGGCCACGCCTGTGTAGCGGACCCTGGTGTTGAACAGGGCGGTCAATGCGGTTCCGGAGACGGCGTACGGGATGGAGAGTACGGCGACGCCGATGATCATGCCGAGGACCACGAGGACCGGGTTGCGGGTGTCGATGGCAAGGAAGACCGGGACTGCCACGAGTGCCGAGGCCACGCCGCCCCAGAGGATGACTTTGCTGGCGCCGAACTTTTCACCCATGCGGCCTGCCCAGATGAGGGCGAAGATTTCGAATGTTGCCGCGAGCAGTGAGCCGAGGAGGAGGAGTTCGGTGGGCAGCTTGAGGACCTTGGTGCCGTAGAACACCACAAAGCTGGTGATGAGGTAGAAGCCGCCGATGCCCAGCAGGGCCGAACACATGCCCACCAGGATCTGCCGCCAGCTGTTCTTCAGGACGCCGCGGATGGGGGCATGCTCGGTTTCGCCGGACTCCATGAGCGCCTCGAACTCGGGCGATTCGCTGAGCTTGCTGCGGATCCACAGCGAGACGGCCAGCAGCGGGATGGCCGCAACGAACGGGATGCGCCAGCCCCAGGCCTCGAAGTTCGTCTGGCCCACCAGGTACAGCATGCCGAAGAATCCGCCGGAAGACAGGATGGTGCCAATGGGCGAGCCGATCTGGGGCAGTGCGGCGTAGCGGGCGCGCTTGGCCACCGGGGCGTTCTCGACGGCGATGATCACCGCGCCGCTCCACTCACCGCCGACGGCGAGGCCCTGGACGATCCGCAGGGCGACCAGCAGGATGGGGGCAGCCAGGCCGATGGTCAGGTAGTTGGGCAGCAGGCCGATGAGGCCCGTCACGACGCCGATGCCGACGATCGTGACCATCAGGATCTTCTTGCGGCCCACCTTGTCACCCAGGGCGCCGAAGATGAACCCGCCGATCGGCCGTGCCACAAACCCGACGGCCAGCGTTGCGAAGGACCCCATCGCAGCGATAAACGGGTCCTGGGATACGAAGTACTGTGCGTTGAAGACCAGGGCCGCGGCCGTGGTGAAGAGGAAGAAGTCGTACCATTCCAAAGCCGTGCCCACGAGCGCTGCGAGGGCGACCTTCCTGGTCACCCTTTCATCGACGACGCGTTCTGCCGCGGGACCGAGGTCCGTGGCTCCGCTTACCGTGCTTGCCATTTAGTGCTCTCCAAAGATGCGTACGGGACCGGGCAGCAGGGCCCGGACGATTGCGAGGGGGTTCACTTCAAAAGTGACTCATTCCATAGTGCCAGTAGTTTTTCCCAAAATAACTAGCGATCCACCACGGAAAGGTGCGCCTAGAATGTAGGAATGCACAATCTGGAAACATCCGGGCATAACCCCCGCTGGGCCGAGCTCGTGGACTTGCTGGAGGGCCGGCTGGACGGGCTCGCGCTGGCTTTCACCACAAGGGTCCGTGAGATCCCGGAATACGGCGAGAGCCAGGTGACCGTCCAGGAAATCCGCGAAACGGCCATGGAAACGTTCCGCCGGCTGATTCGGGGTCTCCGGCACGGCCAGGCCGACGACGGCCGGGACGGACTGCTCGCCTTCGCCTCAGACCTGGGGTCCAAGCGTGCCCGGGCCGGAATCCCGCCGGAATCGCTGACATCAGCGGTGCGGCTCGACTTCAGCATCCTGTGGGCCGAACTCCTGGAGATCGCGACGCTGGAGGACGCGGCCCTCCTGACCTCCCGGGTGGACCAGGTGTGGCGCGTCGTGGACGAGTTCGCCACCCGCACCCACACCAGTTACCTCACTGAACGCACGCGCATGGCCCAGGAGGAGTCCAGCATCCAGCGCGAGTTCATCGCCCGCCTGTTCAACCAGAGCACGCCCTCCCTGGAAACGTCCGTCCAGGTCGGCTCGGCCCTGGGAATCAATCCGGAGTCACGCTTTGCACTGGTGGCCGCGAGCGGCGAGCCGGGGGCACGCCTGCGGGCGGGCGTATCCCACTTCGGCTCGGGCCAGCAAGCCCGGCACCGCCTGTTCCTTCACGAATCCGGCGGAAACACCTACGTGTTCTGGCCTTTGCCCGCCGTCCGCACCCGCGGCAGGCAGGGCGCAGAGCAGCAGCTGCCGGCTGCGATTTCCGACGTTCCATGCGGGTACGTGCCGGAGGTCCTGGGCCTTCGCGCCCTGCCGGCAGCGGCACGCACCGCCGAGAGCCTCGCTGCCCTCCTGCGTCCGCGCGATCCCGGCCCTTTGTCCGCCGACGCCGCCTGGGCCCGGCTCGCCCGGCAGAACCTGCAGGATGCCGGCCTGGATCTTGCCGCGGAAGTAGAAGAGGCCCTGACAGAGTGCAAGGGAGGCGAGCGCGAGCGCCTTCTGGAAACAGTACGGAACTTCCTGGCCACCGGGAACGTCACGCTCACCGCCGAGCAGCTGTTCTGCCACCGCAACACCATCCTGAACCGGCTGAACCGCTTCCAGGAACTCACAGGCATTGATCTGGCCGTACCGGCAAAAGCCGCCAGGCTGGTTGTTGCCTGGGCGTGAGGCCATCATCGGCCTGATGTGAGGATCCACAATCCACTGCCCGTTATGGTGGGGATTTTGCCATTGAAGCTGTGATCAGCAGCACAGAATAGTTGTAGCTACCTTGCACCGGACACTCGTCCCCCGCACCCCTTCCGGAGATACTGATGGCCCAAACGGTAGACACCACTCCCCCTTCCGAGTCCCGCCTCGACCTCACCAAAATGCGTAAGATCGCCCTTGCCAGCGTGATCGGAACCACCGTTGAGTGGTATGACCTCTTCGTATTCGGCACTGCCTCTGCACTGGTTTTCAACAAGATCTTCTTCCCCGGCTTCGACCCCATCGTCGGCACCATGCTTGCCTTCGGCACCTTCGCCTCCGCCTACATCGCCCGCATGATCGGTGCGATTGTGTTCGGCCATTTCGGCGACCGCCTGGGCCGGAAGTCCATGCTCCTGATCTCGCTGCTCACCATGGGTGCGGCCACCTTCGCCATCGGCCTCCTGCCGGACTACAACTCCATCGGCATCATGGCCCCGCTCCTGCTGCTCCTCCTGCGCGTCATCCAGGGCCTCGCCCTCGGCGGCGAATGGGGCGGCGCCGTGCTCATGACGGTGGAGCATGCCCCCTCCCGCCGGCGCGGCTTCTACGGTTCGCTCGTCCAGGTGGGCGTTCCGGCCGGCACGCTCATCGCGAACATCGCCTTCCTCATCGTTGCCTCCAGCGTGAGCCCGGAAGCCCTGCTGGCCTGGGGCTGGCGCATCCCATTCCTCGCCTCCGTGCTGCTGGTCGCCGTCGGAATCTACATCCGCCTGAACATCGAGGAGACCCCCTCCTTCCAGGCCGTGAAAACGCAGGGCGCGAAAGCCAAGATCCCCTTTGCCGCCCTCATGGCCAAGTACTGGAAACAGGTCATCCTGGGCGGCGTAGCCACCCTCTCCACCGGAAGCACCTTCACCCTCCTTGTGGCCTCCGGGGTCTCCTACGGCAAGAAGGAACTTGGCCATTCCGAGAGCCTCATGCTGTGGGTTGTCCTGGCCGCCTGTGCCCTGTGCTTCGTCCTGATCCCCTTCTTCGGGCAGCTTTCGGACAAGTACGGCCGCAAGCCCATCATCTACGCCGGTGTTGCCGCCGAGGCCGTGTTCGCCTTCCCGATGTTCTGGCTCATGGACACGAAATCGGTCGCCCTGCTCTTCGTGGCCTACCTGGCCATGATGACCGCCTTCGCAGCCAACTACGGACCCATCGCCACGTTCCTTGCCGAACTGTTCGGCTCGAAGGTCCGCTACTCCGGGCTGTCGGTGGCTTACATGCTCTCCGGCCTCCTCGGCTCCGCGGCCACACCGTTCATCACCACCTGGCTCCTGGGTCTGACGCACCAGAGCTCCTCGATCGCCTGGTACATCCTCGGCGCAGCAGTGGTCTCGCTGATGGCGCTCCTCATCCTCACGGAAACACGGCACGGCAACATCGACGCCGTCGACGAAGCCCCCGCCGCCACCGGGCATGCGGGCTCAGCCGTTGAAACGGCCAGCGCGGCGGCCGCAAAGTGACGGCATCTTCCCTGCGGCGCCTGGCCGAAATCCCCGGGCAGGCGCCCGCCGTCGGGCCCTTCTCGCACGCGGTCATCGCCAACGGCTTCGTCTTCACCTCGGGCCAGATCCCCGCCGTGACCGGCCTCGATGACCAGCCGGACACCTTCGCCGGCCAGGTCCGCCAAGCCATCGAAAACCTGCGGACCGTCCTGGCCGCGGCAGGCTCCGGCCTGGAGCACGTGGTCAAGGTCAACACGTACCTCACAGACCCTGGCCAGCTGGAGGAATACAACCGGGTCTACGCGGAATACTTCGGCGGGGCCAAGCCTGCCCGGACCACCGTGTGCGTCAGCCTGTGGGGCGTCTCGCTCGAAATCGAATGCGTAGCGGCAGTTGCCGTGCCGGCAGGCGGGACCGGCAAATGACTGCACAAGCGTTGACCAGCGACCTGCTGGAGCGGATCGCCGCGGTGAGCTTTCCCACCCTGGGCCACTTCCTCGAGGACGGGTTCGTGGATCCCGCCATCCAGTCACTGCTCGATGGCGTGAAGGTCGCCGGCCGTGCGGTCACGGTCCGGGTTGCGGGGAACGACGCGATCGCCATGAACTGCGCGCTCCTGGCCCTTCAGCCCGGCTGCGTCCTCGTGGTGGACATGTCCGGCGACCACCTCCATGCGCCGGTCGGGGCAGTCACCGCCGCCGCCGCGAAGGCCCGGGGAGCGGCCGGCGTCGTCGTTGACGGCAGGGCCACCGACGTCGAGGAACTGCGGCAGACCGGGCTGCCGGTGTTCGCGCGCGGGACCACTTGCCTCACCACCAAGCGGGTGTACGGAACGGAATCGGCGGTCAACGTGCCCCTGCAGTGCGGCGGCGTGACGGTGCACCCGGGCGACCTTGTGCTCGGCGACTCCAACGGCGTCGTCGTCCTCTCTCCGGAGGCAGCCGGTCAAGTCGTTGACAAGGCTCTTGCCTCGGACGCGGCAGAGCCCGGCCTGCTCGCCCGCATTGCCTCCGGCGAGCCGCTTGAGTCGGTCCTTCCAACCACGGCCGGGCAGTAGCACCGTACGTCCAGCGGCGGGGCTGGCCGGACAGACGGAAATGCCCGCAGCAGCTGCTGCGGGCATTTCCCCTGTCCTACGGGAGCCGGATTGGTTTCAGTTCCTCGAAGCGGTCGCCCGGGCCGGGGTTCCCGGCGTGCGTCCTGCCGCCGAGTTGGGTCATGACACCCCAGACGGCGTTGAGGCCGGTGGTGACGGCGCCGTCCGCCCACCCGCCGGTCCAGGAGACGTCGTCGCCGGCCAGGAAGATCCCGCGGTGCCGCGGTTCGTGCCCGTCCTGCATGAAGTGGCTGTAGAGACGCTCCTGGTAGCGGTAGTGGCCCGGCAGGTTGTCGCTGAAGGCACCCATGAAGTTGGGATCGTCCTCCCAGGACACGGTGATGGGATCCCCGATGATGTGGGAGGCGATGTCCACCGTCGGGTAGATCTGCTTGAGCGAGTGCAGCATGAGCCGGACGCGCTCGTCGGCATCCAGCGGCAGCCATTTCAGGGCGTCGTCGTTCCACGTGTAGGACAGGCAGATCAGGGCAGGCTGGTCCGGTCCGTTGTCCAGCAGGTATGTCCCCCGGGTGAGGCGGTCTGTGAGTGTGGTGGACATGACCTGGCGGCCGGTCTCCGGGTCGATGTCCTTCCAGAAAGGACGGTCCACCACCACGAAGGTCTTGGAGGACTGCAGATAATGGCTGCGTTCGATCGCGGTCCAAAGCTTGTGGCTGAACAGGGATTCGTCGACGTCGATGCGGGCGGAAAGCAGCCAGCTCTGGCAGGTCGCGATCACGGCCGGGTAGTTGCTGGTCCTGCCCCAGCGGTCGGTGACGGCGATGTCGCCGGGAGTGCCGTCACCGTTGGCCAGCCGGCGGACCGCCGCGACGCCCGGGCGGGGGTGGCCGCCGTGGAGCGAAGCCAGGCTTGTGCCGGCCGGCCAGTGGGATATACGGTCCGGGGCATGCTGCCACAGTCGCTCGGGCAGCAGCTGTGCACCACCGATGATGCGGTGCTGGTCGGCGTCGGCATCCACGTAGACCACACGCAGGATTTCCAGGATGGAATCGGGGAAGTTGGTATCCCAGCCGCCGGTGCCGAACCCGACCTGGCCAAAAGCTTCCCGGTATTCGAACGGCAAGGCGGAAAAAGCCCTGGACGTGGCGAGGTAACCGGAGAAGGACACATCGTCGAAGCGGGGAACGAGCTCGTTCCACAGCTTCTTGATGGTGCCCAGGTCCCGGTTGCGGATGGCCTCCTGCATAGCGCCGAAGTGGGCGCGTTCCGCCAGGCAGTCATCCCAGGCGGCCGCGACGTCGGCGAAGAACTGCGGCAGGTCTTCGGGCTTTTCGGCATAGTGGGCCTGGCCGCCGAGTTCGATGACGGTACTGCCGGCGGCGGGCGTGAGCGGGTTGGGGAACGGCTGGGTTTCGATGCCGACCATGTCCGCGTAGTGGAAGAACGACTGGCCCGAACGCGGGAAGCGCATGCCCCCGAGGTCTGCCACGGGACCGGCCTGGCCCTCCTGGCGCCCCGCGCGCAGCCGGCCCCCGATCCGGGAGGACTCATAGACAACGGGTTTCAGCCCCATTTTCATGAGCTCATGCGCGGCGACAAGTCCGGACAGCCCGGCGCCGATGACTGCCACCTCTGTTCCATGCACTGCTTCGGGGACCGAGCCGAGGCCCACGCGATGGCTGAGGTAGTCGTCGTACGGGAACGGGAAGTCGGGGTTGAGCATAGTCACCGGTTTTGCCCACCGGGCGGGCGGGGCCGGCTGGACGGTTTCGGTGCCTGTGGCGGCGAGGGTCATGGGGTTCCTTCAGGGATGGAGCAAGTGGCTGGAGTGAATCGGGTGAGGTAGTCCGTGTCCCGGCGGGCCCGGGCAACGGTGGAAGGGCTGATGTCAGCGACGATCAACGCATCAAGGGCGGCCGCCGAAACCTTGCGCCCGTAGGGGTCGGCAATCGTGCTGACCCCGGCGAAACGGGGACCGGAGTGGTTTGCGTAGGCGACATAGAGCTGGCTCTCCAAGGCCCGGGTGGGTACCACCATGGACGGGATCAGGCGGGTGTCGAGGGGATGGTCGCCAGTGTTGCCGGCCGCCCGCAGTGGAACCGCCGTCGGGACACAGAGCAGCTCGGCCCCTGCCAGGGCCGCCGCCCGGGTGAACTCGGGAAATTCGACGTCGAAGCAGATGCCGAGCGCCGTCTTGAAGCCGGCGTATTCAATGATCTCGGGGGCTTCCCCGCCCGGCGTGAAGACTGCGTTTTCATCGGGCCCGAAGAGATGCTGCTTCCGGTACCGGGTGCGCTCCTCGCCGCCGGGACCAAAAAAGGAGGCGGTGATGTACCGGTTACCGGCCGAATGCTCCACGGTCGACGCGACGAGGGCGATGGAATGCTCGGCGGCGATGGCGGCCAACTGGTCCCGCTGCGCCGTTCCGTCGGTGCCGTGCACGAGTGTCGGCGCGTAGCCGGCCGTGAACAGCTCGGGGGTGACCAGGAGCCCGGCACCCTTGGCCACCGCCTCGCCGGCCCTGAACGCTAGGCGCCGGAGGTTCTCCGCCGGGGAGTTGACCAGCCCGGTGGCCTGCATGACGGCGACGCGCAGGGTGGTTTGCGCTGTTTCCGTCATCGGGAACCGTCCAGATCGCCGCGGCAGAGCCGTTCGACGACGAGGGTGAGCATGTCGACGCCGGCGCAGGCATCGTCGTCGTGGGTAAACTCCCGTTCGTTGTGGGAGATGCCGTCCACGCTGGGGACGAACAGCATGACGGTGGGGACGATGTCCTTCATGTTGATGGAGTCGTGGCCGGCCAGGGTGAATACCCTGCGGTGGCTCAGGCCAAGGTCAGCGGCGCATTGGGCGGCGAGTTCGACGCCGGCAGGCTGGTAGGGGTTGATGCCCCAGGCGTGCGACTGCTGCACGTCGGCGGTGACGCCGGTTTCGGCCCCGATCCGGGCAATGCCCGCCTTCAGCAATGCCTGCGCTGCGGACAGGACGTCCTCGTCGGCGGTGCGGAGGTCCATGACCAGCTCCACGCGCGAGGGGACCACCACCGGGGAGTTGGGGTACACCGTCAGCTGGCCAACGGAGGTGTGGAGCACGCCGTCGGGGAAATGGTCTGCGATCTCGCGGAGCAGCACCACCAGCCGGGACGCGCCAAGCAGTGCATCCCGGCGGTCGGCAATGACTGTGGAACCGGTGTGCGCCTGCTCGCCGTGGACGGTAACGCTGTACTTGGCCGCCGCCCAGCAGGAATGGACCAGCCCGATCGTGGTGCCGGTGTCCTCCAGGGAACGCCCCTGCTCGATATGGATTTCGGCATAGGCTGCTGCCTCGGGGCCGGTCCCCGTCCCCAGCTGGCCGATGCTGCCGAGGGCCTCGCGGACGGAGACGCCGTCGACGTCGGTGGTCGCCAGTGCGCTTTCTGCCTGGAGCTTTCCGGTGTACACCGAGCTGCCCATCATGGAGGGGGCGAAGCGGCAGCCTTCCTCGTTGAACCAGTCCACGATGGCGAGGTTGTACTTCGGCGCTGCCTGACCGTCCGGCCGGTTGTTGATCCGGTCCGCGATGCGGCGCCCGGCGTGCAGGGCCGCGGCAACGCCATAGGCGCCGTCGTATTTTCCGGCGGTGGGCTGGCTGTCCAGGTGTGAGCCGACCAGCACGTAGGGAGCCCCCGGCGTCCATTCCAGGAGCGCGAACAGGTTGCCCACCTGGTCGGCCACGGTGCGGAACCCGTACTGCGCGGCCAGCGACGTGAACCAGGCACGGGCCCTGGCGTCGGCGGGCGTGGCGGCCTGGCGGTCGACGCCGTGTCCCGGTGTTTCGCCGATGGTGCAGAGGCTGCGGAAGTCCCGCAGGAATGATTCGGCAGCGGCTGTCCCGGCTGGTGTGTCAGTGGCGGGCGTGTCAGTGGCGGGCGTGTCAGTTTCAGTCAGGGGGCGGGCGCTCATGGCGTGGTGTCCTTTGCTGAGTTGGCGGGTGGTGTGGCTTCAGGGACTTCGTGGTTTGCCGCGTCCCGGGCAGCGAGTTCATTGACGCGTTTTCTCACCGCAAACCAGCCGATGATCAGTGCGGGGATGAAGATGCCGAGGGCCGCGACCGTGTACGTGCCGATTGGGTAGTCAAACAGCATCAGGACCAGGACGCTGGCCAGGAAGACGAGCGTGAGGTAGGAGGTCCACGGTGCGCCGGGCATCCGGAATGCGGGGCGGCGCAGCAGGCCGTTCCTGGCCAGCCGGTGCAGCTTGAGCTGGCACAGGACAATGGTTCCCCAGGTGCAGAGGATGGCCAGGGCTGTGGCGTTCAGTGCAATTTCGAAGGCCATGGCCGGCACCACCGCGTTGAGGCCGACGCCCAGCAGAGTGACCGCCGCGGTGAAGAGGATGCCGCCGTAGGGGACGCCTCCCCTGCTCATGCGCTCCATGAAGCGGGGCGCCGCGCCTGCCTGGGCCATGGAGCGGTAGATCCTGCCGGTCGAGTAGAGGCCTGCGTTGAGACTGGACAGTGCGGCGGTGAGGACCACGAAATTCATGACGTCGCCGGCGCCCGGGACGCCGATGCTGGTGAAGAACGTGACGAAGGGCGATTCGCCGGCTTTGTAGGCGTTGAAAGGCAGCAGCAGGGCCAGCAGGGCGGAGGAACCGACGTAGAAGACGGCGATGCGGAACACCACCGCGTTGACGGCTTTGGGCATCACTTTGTCCGGGTTCCTGGTTTCGCCGGCCGCGACGCCGATCAGGTCGATTCCGGCGTAGGCAAACACAATCCCCTGGATCACCACCACCGCCGGGAGCAGGCCGTTGGGCAGCAGGCCCCCGTTGTCGGCGATCAGGGAGAAACCGGGCGTGTGCCCGGCGACGGGGAAGCTGCCGGCGAAGAAGATGCCGCCCACAATCAGGAAGGTCACGAGTGCCCCGACCTTGATGAGGGCGAACCAGAATTCGAGTTCGCCGAAGAGTTTGACCGAGATCAGGTTCACGGCTGTCACGACGCCGAGGGCGACCAGTGCCAGCACCCATTGCGGAACGCTGCTGAAGGCCGTCCAGTAGTGGAAGTAGACGGCGATGGCGGTGATGTCCACGATGGCCGTCAGGGCCCAGGAAATGGCGTAGACCCATCCGGCAACGTAGGCTGCCTTTTCGCCGTAGAACTCGCGGGCATAGGAGACGAACGAGCCGGACGATGGCCGGTGGAGCACCAGCTCGCCCAAGGCACGGAGGATGAAGAAGGCAAAAATCCCGCACAGGGCATAAACCAGAGGCAGCACCGGTCCTGCCGAAGCGAGCCGCCCGCCCGCGCCGAGGAACAGGCCGGTGCCAATGGCGCCGCCGATTCCGATCATCTGAACCTGCCGGTTCGACAGGCCCTTCTTGTACCCTGTTTGCTCGTCAGGGCGGACGGCCGTTGTCCGTTGGTCGACGGGGTCTGTGGTGGTCATGGAAACTCCTGGCCGGTTGGTCTGTGATTGCCGCCACGCTGCAGCAGGAATCGATCGTCCCAACCAGAACCGGCCGCGCCAATGACGGCATCTCAGCGAATCCGGACCAAAAAATGTACGAAAGTACAGCCCCCTTGAAAGCAGGCGCCGCGATGATTAAGGAACCCGGGAGGAGGTGTTCTGCATGGTGGATCGGGAGTGGCAGGAAGTCATCGACGCTATCTCCGCTCGCGTGCCGGAACTGGTGGAGACATTCCTGGCCAAGGTGCTGGCTGACCCGGCCTACAGCGAGTCCAAGCTCACCATCGACGACTTGCGCAAGAGCGGTGAGGCCTCCTTCTCAACGATGCTCCGGGCCCTCGGCGGGGGCGGGCCGGAACTGGAGGCGGTGCGGGCTCTTGCCGCTGACCTTGGAGCCCGGAGAGCCCAGCAGGGCGTTGCCCTGGACAGCCTGATCCGCGCAATCCGCCTGGACTTCTCTGTCCTGTGGGATGCCATGTCGGACCCCGGGCTTGGCGCTGATCCGGCCTTGCTGGTCAGGCATGCGAAGCTCGTCTGGCAGATCGTGGATGCTTTCGCCTCGCGGGTCCAGGAGTACTACCTGGCCGAATCCGAGGAAGTCGAACGGGCGGACGCCGACCTGCAGCACCAATACCTGACGCAACTGCTGGCCCTGGCGGAGCCGACGGCCGCCGACCTCGCCCGCATCGCGGGCGCCCTCCGCGTTGATGTGGACGACTCCTTCTTCGTCGCGTCCATTGACCGGAACGACAGCCTGACGGTGCGCCGCCGGTTGCGGGCACGTCCGCCCCGTGACCCGGCAGTGTTCACCTACGACCAGGGACACCACACGCTGGTCATCCGGCGCCGCCCACACGGCATTCAAGGACCGCCCACGTTCCCCGAACTGGTCCTGTTCGAGGGCATGGCCGTAGCTGTTGCCCCTCCTGCGGACGGGGTGGAGGGGATCCGGATCGCTGTCACCGCTGCACGGGAAATCATGAAGGACCTCCCGATGGGCGCCACCGGGGTATTCACGCTCAGGGACCGGTGGATGTCCATCACCAGCCACCTCCTGACCCAGGTGGGATGCAGCCCGGCCAGCCTCGTGGGTCCGGCACTCGACCGCTGCACGCCGGTCGAACGGAGCCGGATCCTGGAGACTGTGGAGTGTTTCCTCGGCAACGGGAGCCTGCTGGAAACATCCGAACGGCTGGATGTCCACCGGAACACCGTGGTGAACCGACTTGCCGCCTTCAAGAAGTACACGGGGCTGGACCTGCAGCAGCCCCGTGATGCCGCGATGGCTATCCTTGCCCTGCAGTAGGTGCCCCCACTGCCGCGAACTCACGGATGGTGATTCCCGCGAAGGTCGCAGGGCCGCCGTCGGCATAGAGCGAGATCCCCGTATCGCCCTCGGCGAAGTGCACCTGCTGCGAGAGCACCGTATGCCCGGCGTTGACGAACACTTCCACGCTCTGCGTGTCGACGAAAATACGCAGGTGCACCGAGCGGGCGCCGGCGTCGATGGGTGCTGCAGCCCGCGTGTACGGCACGAGCGAGAAGCCGCCCTGGTCCGAAGGTGCGCGGTCAACATACAGGCGGTCACCGTACTTGCCGATGTTCGTGTGGCGCGCGCCGTCGGCGGAGCGGCCCACCGATACGCCGACGTTGGCGGCAGCATCCCACGAGATATCGAGTTCGAGTTCATAGGCGCGGCCACTCCACGGCAGCACGGCACTGCCATTCACGATGCGGTCGGGGAGCACGGTTGTGGAGCTGACGTAGTTTGCGAGCGCCGCAATCGGGGCGCTGAGCAGGCTGCACCATCCGCCAGGCTGGCGAACGAGGCGCAGCTCGCGCACGATCGAGTTCTGGCCGTTGTACCCGTCGGAGGAATCAGTCGGAACATCGCGGGCGGCGTACTTCCAGTTGTTCATCCACGCCACCGCGTACCGTCGCTCGTCCGGCGCGTCGGCTGCCGGCCACGTCACGGCGGCGTACCAGTCCCAGCCCCAGTCGAGCCACTGCGGGGTGAGGCTATGAGCAATAAACTGCTCGCCATCCCAGGCGCCCGTCCAGTACGCGTAGGTCATCGGCAGGCCGACGGCGTACGCGTCCATGCTTGCGCCCAGCACCCAGTGCCGCGTGCCGTCGTCGGCCGTCATCTGGAAAAGGTCGGGACACTCGATCCCGCCCAGCGCGTGGTTCGGGTAATCGAAGTTGCGCTTCAGCTGCCAGTTCCGCAAGTTGGGCGAGGTGTAGAACGCTGCATAGCGGGCGCGGCCGATCACGCACACCCACTCGCCGCGGGCCGCATCCCAGTGGATCTTTGGGTCGCGGAACCATTCCGCGTTCTCGATCTCCGCCGGTGTCACGGCCGTCCGGCCGTCGGTGTTGGCAATCACCGGATCGGGAAGCGCTGTAAAGGTGTCGCCGCCGTCGGTTGACCAGTACAGGTACTGCTCCTGGTATTTGCGGATGCCGCCGGTGGGCCGCGTGGCAAGCACGACGATCGCACCGGCGCCGAAGCCCGCGGTGTTGGCGGTGTCGACCACTGCCGACCCCGACCACACCGGAACATCTGCCTGCAGCGGCAGCGCCACTCCATGGTGGGTGAAGGCCACACCGTCGGCGGTGGTCGCGTGGTCCCAGCCGCCCGGGGCGTTGTTCTGGTCCGAGTGCAGATAGTACAGGTGCTGGACGCCGTTGACATAGACCGGGCGCTGCGGGTCGCACAGCCAGCCGGACGGCGGCGTCAGGTGGTAGACCGCGCGCAGAGCCCCGAAGGCCTGGGCCGCGGTGGCAGTCATGGCGCCACCCATGAGCAGCGCAAGCGCTCCGGTGCCTTGCAGGACGTGGCGGCGGGAAATGTTTGCTCGTTGGGAGAACCGTCGTTGGTTCATCGGTGACCTCGTCGTCGTGACTAATCGCTCGTCGTCGTGATTAATCGTTTGAGCAGACGGTAGATTACTCACGACCGAATGGTCAAGCGTTTAATCATCCCCAGCCACGCCGGGCGGCCCAAGCGCGGGACCGGAAATTTAATTTTGCTAAAACGCTTGATCACAACGCCGAAGCAGGCTAGCTTCTAGGTGATCAAACGCTTTAGCAGAATGGACATCAGCGCCGATGAATCACCCAGTCTTCTTCCAGCCCGCCGACGGATGGGTGGGAGATCTTATTCCCTACGAGCAGGACGGCGAGTTCTGGCTCTTCTACCTTCACGAAGTCCGCTCGGACCCTAAGCCGGGGACCTCGTGGAATCTGGTGACCACCAAGGACCTGGTCCAGTTCCAGGACCACGGGGTGTCACTGCACCACGGCGGTGAGGACGAGCTGGACTTCAACGCCTACACGGGCAGCATCGTGAGGGACGACGACGGCACCCACCACCTGTTCTACACCGGCCAGAACCCGCGGAACCTGGGCGCCGACGGGCTGCCCCTGCAGCTGGTCATGCACGCCACCAGCACCGATGGCATGAAGACCTGGGCCAAGCACCCGGAACTGACCTTCGGGGCCCCCGCCGGGCTGGAGACCGGCGACTGGCGGGACCCGTTCGTCTTCCGCGACGAAGCAGCCGGGCAGTGGCGGATGCTGCTGGCGGCACGGCACGAGAAAGGCCCGGAGCGCCGCCGCGGCGTCATCGCCCAGTGCGTCTCCTCCGACCTCCTGAGCTGGGAGCACACCGAACCCTTCTGGGATCCCCGGCGCTACATCACCCATGAATGCCCCGATGTTTTCGCCTGGGGCGACTGGTGGTACATGGTCTACTCCGAGTTCTCGGAATCGTTCACCACCCGGTACCGGATGTCCAAAAGCCCCGACGGCCCCTGGTCGGTGCCCCACCTGGACAGCATCGACGGCCGCGCCTTCTACGCCTCCAAGACCGCCGAACGGGGCGGGCGCCGCTTCCTCTTCGGATGGATCGCCAGCAAGGAGGACAGCCACGACGACGGCCCCTGGCAGTGGGCGGGCACCATGTCAGTGCTCGAAGCGCGCCAGAACCCGGACGGCACGCTGGGCTTCTCCTTCCCGGATGAGCTCGTGGACAGCTTCTGGGACAAGGTTCCGGCTCTCGACAACCAGGAACTGCCCGCAAAGCTGGACGTCCCGGACGGGTATGCGGCCGTCATCTCCGACGAGGACCTGCCCCGGCAGTTTTACGCCAAGGCGGTCCTGGACATTGCCGCCGGCACCACCGAGTGCGGACTGCTGCTGCGCTCCAGCGCCGACGGCGACCAGTCCTACATCCTGCGGCTGGAACCGAAACGCGGCCGCCTGGTCTTTGACCGGTGGCCGCGGAAAGTCACCGGCGACGCGCAATGGCATGTTTCGGGCGACGTCCCCTTCGACATTGAGCTCGAACGCCCCTGCGATCTCAGCCCCGGCGCCCACACGCTTGAGGTGATCGTCGACGGCGACCTGCTGGTCGCCGTCGTGGACCGGCAGGTCAGCCTCAGCACCCGGATCTACGGCTTGCCCGGCAACCGGATCGGCGTCTTCGCCGGCGAAGGGTCCGCCAGCCTCACCGAACTCGAGATACGTCAGCGCTCCAACAACTGAATACCCACCTTCAACCTCCGTTCCCATCAAGCCCGTTCCAATCGAGGAAGATTGCCGCCATGAAAAAACTGCTCCGCACAGCCGCCGTCGCCGCTGTCACCGCCCTGGCCCTGGCAGGCTGTGGCGGCGGAGGGGCCAGCAACCCCTCCAACGTGACCCCCACCGGCGAGATCAAGCCCCGGGAAATCTCCTGGCTGCTGTCTCGGCCGGCCGACGGCCCCGTCATCAACATCATGAAGAAGCTGGCCGCCGATTACACCAAGGACCACCCCGGCTTCTCACTGAACCTGATCACCACCCCGGACCGGCCCTCCTACATCCAGAAGCTCGAAACCCTCGCGGCCGCCAACAAGCTTCCCGAGCTCTTCGACACCGACGCCACCCCGTTCGCCCAGCAGCTGGCCAAGCAGGGCAAGATGCTCGACGGCGAGAAGCTGCTGAAGACCCTCAACGTCTACGACAACTACCGGTCCGGCGCGCTGGACTACCAGCGGTTCGACGACGGATCCCTCTACATGATCCCGTTCCAGTTCGAGCTGGAGTTCATCTGGTACAACAAGGCACTGCTGCAGAAGGCAGGGGTATCCACACCGAAGTCGCTCGACGACCTCCCCGCCATGTGCACGGCGCTGCGCAATGCCGGCATCACGCCGATCGCCCTCGACGGCCAGGACCAGTGGCCGCTGGAACGCTACGTCGCCTACCAGCCGTTCCGCGAAGCCGGCCCGGACTTCATCCAGAAGCTGAAGAAGGGCGAGGCCAAGTTCTCCGATCCCGCGGGCCAGAAGGCCGTCGAATGGCTGGCCGCCCTCGGCAAGGCCAAGTGCTTCCAGGACGGCTTCTCCTCGCAGGGGTACTCCGACGCCCAGAACCAGTTCACCTCCGGCAAGGCAGCGATGTACAACATCGGCACCTGGGAGCTGCCCAGCCTGGCCACGGACAAGCTGAACCCCGCCGTGCGGAATGACATTGACTTCATCACCCTGCCCACCACGGAGGGATCCGCCACCGCCGCCAACGAATTCGTGTCCCCGTCAGGCATCGGCATGGCCGTGAACGCCAAGACGTACGACCCGCTGGTGAGTGACTTCCTCAAGTTCGCCCTGGACAAGTACCCGGCCGAATACGCAGCCACCGGAGCGCTCTCGCCCACCACCAACGTCAAAACCGCCATCCCCGCCAACGCCACCCCCCTGTACAAGAAGGCCATCGAGAAGGCCGCCGACCTCGGGGAAAAGCAGGCCATGCCGTGGGACACGCAGCTTGATCCCACCACCAACGGCAGGCTACAGCAGGAGCTGGTGCTCCTGGTCCAGGGCGACATCACGCCCGAGCAGTTCACCAGCACGATGGACAGCACCGTCGCGCAGAACGCCCCGAAGTTCTTCAAGTAACCCCATGCGGCGGGGGACCGACGGTCCCCCGCCCGAAAGGCCCCATCATGCTGCCCAACAGATCCCGGCTCTCAGTTCTGGTCTTCCTGCTTCCTCCGCTGCTCCTGTACGGGGCGGCCGTGCTGTTCCCGATCCTCCAGTCCCTGTTCCTGAGCTTCTACTCCTGGAACGGCATCGGCGACATGGAGTTCGTGGGGCTGGCCAACTATCTCCGCATGTTCACCGCCGATGACATCTTCTGGCGCTCCTTCTTCAACGCCCTCGGCTACCTGGCCATCTGCCTGGTCCTGCAGCTGGGCGGCGCCCTGCTCGTGGCCAGCCTGCTCACCTCGCTGCGCCGCGGCCGTGAGCTCATCAAGACCCTCTACCTCCTGCCGGCTGTCATCTCCACCGTCGCGATCGCCTTCCTCTTCGTGCGCATCTACTCCATCGACCCCGTCGGCCTGCTCAACCAGCTCCTGCACTGGATCGGTCTGGGAAGCCTGGAACGCGCCTGGCTTTCCGACATCAACACCGTGCTCGCAGCCGTCTCCGCCCCCGAGGGCTGGCGGTTCACCGGGCTGTACATGCTCATCATCTACGCGGCGCTGATGGCTGTGCCGAAGGAACTGGAAGAGGCCGCCGTGCTCGACGGCGCGTCCCGGTGGACGCTGTTCACCAAGATCCGGTTCCCCTACATCCGTCCCGTGTGGATCACCACCACCATCATGGCCACCACCTACGGGCTGCGCGGCTTCGACATCCCCTACCTCATGACCAACGGCGGGCCCGGCCAGTCCTCGGAACTCCTGACCACTTACATGTACAAGACAGCGTTCACCAGCACCGACTTCGGGTACGCCAGCACCATCTCCGTGTTCATCGTGATCGAGTGCCTCGTCGCCGTCGGCCTCATCCTCTTCATGCTCAAGCGGAAGGCAGATTCATGATCACCCAGACAGCACCCGCCGCCACCCGCCGCGCCGCGCCGTCTCCGGCGCCTCCTGCCTCCCGCCGGCGCCGCCCGCCGAGCGTCTTCAAGACCCTGTCGCGCGTCCTGGTGGCGCTCATCGTCATCGTCCAGGTCTATCCGCTGGCCTGGCTGTTCGTGACCAGCCTGCGCAGCGAGACCGACTTCGCTGCCGGGGACCCCTTCGGCCTGCCCAAGGCTCTCACCTGGGAGAACTACGCCCGGGCCTTCGAAACCGGCGACCTTGGCCGGAACATCCTGAACAGCTTCATCGTCACCATGGGCGCGAACATCCTGATCGTGCTGCTGGGCATGATGGCCGCCTACGCCATCCAGGTGCTCGGCTTCCGGCTCAGCCGCCTGGTCCGCGGGCTGTTCATGATCGGCATCATCGTTCCTGTCCAGATCGCGTTGGTCCCGCTGTTCATCGACTACTCCACGGTGAACCTGCTGGACACCTACCAGTCGATGATCATTCCCCTGGCCGGGTTCTCGCTGCCAATGTCGGTCTACCTGTTTTCCTCGTTCTTCGACTACATCCCCCGGGAAACGTACGAGGCTGCTTCGCTGGACGGCGCCGGGCCGTACCGGATCTTCGGGCTGATCACGCTCCCCCTGTCACTGAACACCATCGTGACGGTGGTGCTGGTCAACAGCATCTTCATCTGGAACGACTTCATCTTCGCCAACACCTTCGTCCTGTCCGAGGAACTGAAGACGATCCCGCTGGGCCTGCAGAACTACATCGGTGCCATGGGCAAGGTCGACTGGACTGCGACGTTCGCCGCCGTCTGCGTCACCATCACGCCCCTGCTGTTGGTCTTCCTGGTGCTGAACAAGGCGATGATCCAGGGCCTGGAGAGCGGGGCGACCAAGGGATGACGGCCGTCGCAGACGGATATACTCCTGACGGAGGGCAGATGGTTTCAAAGGAGAAAAGTTCGGGTGGTCCCGTCAGCGGGACGCGGTCCCCGAAGGCATCCGGGCGCGCCCACCCAGTTACCCTTCGTCAGGTGGCCGAGGAGGCAGGCGTATCGACGGCGACCGTCTCCCTGGTGGTCAACAAGAAAAAGGACGCCCGCATCTCGGCCGAGACCCGCAAACGGGTCCGCGATGCAATCAGCAAACTGGGCTACCGGCCCAATGCCCTGGCCAAAACACTGGTCAGCGGCACTTCCCGATTCATCGGCCTGGTGGCCGACGCCATCGCCACCACGCCGTTCGCCGGCCAGATCATCCAGGGGGCGCAGGACGAGGCCTGGAAGCACGGCTATGCCCTCCTCATTGCCAACACCGAAGGCAACGCGGACCTCGAGAACGACGCCATCACGATGATGCTGGAGTACAAAGTGCGCGGCATCCTGTACTCCACGTGGTTCCACAGGGAAACCGACGTACCGGTGTCCCTTCACGAGGCGGACTTCGTTCTCGTGAACTGCTTCTCGAACGACCCGGACGCGAGGGCCGTCGTGCCCGATGAGGCGCAGGGCGGACAATCCGCAACTGAAATCCTGCTGGGGCACGGACACCGCAGGATCGCGTTCATCAACGCCACCACCCCCGCACCGGCCAAGGACGGACGCCTTGAGGGCTACAAGCGCGCCCTTGAAAACGCGGGCATTCCCTTCGACCCGGATCTGGTCCTGGAGGCCTACCCCGACCAGGAAGGCGGATACGGAGCCACACAGGAGCTGCTGCAACTCGGCGTCACCGCCGTCTACTGCTACAACGACCGCATGGCGATGGGCCTTTACGACGCCCTGCGCGAGCAGGGACTGTCCATCCCGGAGGACATGGCGGTGGTCGGCTTCGACAACCAGGAAGTCATCGCAGCGCACCTCCGCCCGCCGCTTTCAACGGTGGCGCTCCCGCACTATGAGCTCGGCGCCGCCGGCGTGCGGATCCTGCTGGGACTGGAAGAACCACCGGCCAGCGCCGCCGCCAAAATCCACTGCCCCACCGTGGAACGGACGTCCGTGCGGGTACAGGCACCCGCCTGACCTTCCGGCACTGCCCACTCTTGTCAGGCGCTGCCCGTTCCAGTCAGGCACTGCCCGGCCTTTCAGGCGGAGAACTCCTTGAGCGCCTCGGCCATCAGGCTCCCCACACTGCCCAGCCGCAGATGGGTGCCTTTGGAAGCCACTGGTTGGCCGGCGATGACGACGTCCGTGACGTCGCTGGCAGTGGCGCTGTACACCAGTTGTTGCGGACTTGAGCCGGCGGTCCGAACCGAGTCGGGGTCCACGGCCATGAGGTCGCAGACGGCTCCCGGCCCGATGGCGGACGCTATGGGTGTGCCCATCGACGACGAGGCACCGGCCGTGGCGGCGTGGAGGAGTTCCTGTGGCGAGAACCGGCCCCGCTGATGGGACCCGAGGCGTTCCCCGTATTCGAGGGCGCGCATTTCAGCCCAGGGATCGATGTTCGCATGCTGGTCAGTGCCCAGGGCGATCTTCGCACCGGCGTCGAACAGCGAGCGCGCAGGTCCGATCCCGTCCGCGAGATCGGCTTCGGTGGTGGGGCACATGACGGCAGCGACGCCTGCTTCTCCGAGGAGGTGGACATCCTCCGCCGAAAGATGGGTGGCGTGGACAACGGAAAGCCGCCGGGACAACAGCCCGTGCCGGTCAAGCAGCCCGGCCGGGGTGACCCCGTAACTCTCCAGGCACGCCAGGTTCTCTGCGGGTTGCTCGCTCAGGTGAATGTGGAGCGGAATGTCGGCTGGCAACTGCCGGGCGACGATTTTGAGGGCTGCCTCCGGTACTGCGCGCACGGAGTGCAGGGCTGCGCCCACGCTGATCATGTCCGGGGAAAGGGTCTCCGCTATCACTTGCCGAAGCGAAGCCAGCCGCTCCAGCCAGCCTTGGGCGCCGGCGTCGCCGAACCGTGCCTGTTCCGGGCTGAGCGGCGAGTGGATGCCCCCGGCCAGGTACAGGGTGTCCAGCAGCGTCAGCCGGATGCCGGCGGCTGCGGCCGCGCGGGCAAGCGCCAGCTCCATGGCGTGCGGCTCGGCGTAGGGCTTCCCGCCGGGCCTGTGGTGGACATAGTGGAACTCCGCCACGCTGCTGAAGCCGGAAACCACCATCTCGGCGAAGACTGCAGTGGCGAGCTTTTCGTACTTCTCAGGCGTCAGCTCGGCAGCGCTTCGATACATCTGTTCCCGCCACACCCAGAAGTCCCCGCGCCCTGCATGGGTCCGGCCCCGCAGGATCCTGTGGAAGGCATGCGAATGCGCATTGGCCGCCGCGGGGAAGACCACACCGTGCAGCCTCTGGTCAGTAGCTTGGGGAGGGACGCCGGCAGTGACTTTGGCGATGCGGCCGTCCTGCACTTCAAGCCGGACGCCGGATGCCGCGGCTGAACCGCCGTCGCCACCGATGACCGCCGTTTCGCACCAGATGCCCTTCACAGCAGGCCCTCAAGGACATCCGCGAGCGCCTCGGCACCGGTGTTGGCGTCCTCGTCGGCAACATACTCTTCGGGGGAATGCGAGATGCCGCTGGGATTGCGGACGAACAGCATCGCGGACGGCACATAGGCCGACAGCACGCCGGCGTCGTGGCCGGCACCCGTGGCCAGCACCGGAGCGCGGGGCAGGATCCCGCTGATTCGCCGGGTCAGGCCGGGATCGAAGTGGACAGTGCCGCTGTAGGACTCCTCGGTGAGGGCAACGGAGCACCCCTCACGGGCAGCTATCTGCCGGGCGGCGCCGAAGATCGATTCGATCAGCCGGGCGGTCACGGCGTCGTCGGGATGCCTCGCGTCGAGCCACATGTCAACACGGGAGGCAATGACGTTGGTTCCGCCGGGTACCGGCGTCAGGCGTCCCACCGTGGCCCGAGCGTCCGGCTGCGTTGCAGCGGCATCGCGTACGGCGACGATGATCTGCGCCGCTGCGATCATCGGATCCGCACGGTCGGCCATCAGGGTGGTCCCGGCGTGGTTGCCCTGGCCGCTGATGCTCAGCTTCCACCGGCCGTGCCCCAGGATGGAACTTCCGACGGCGATGGCCGGGCCGCCGTTGCCCAGGCCCTTGCCCTGTTCGACGTGCAGTTCTACAAAATCCCCGATCCGGGCCAGGGCGTGGGGATCCGGACCGACGTGGCGGGGATCGAGGCCGTTCAGCCGTGCGGCGTCCGCAAAGGTGTTGCCGTCGCCGTCGCGCAGGTTCCGCGCCTTGTCCACGTCGATGGCTCCGGTGAGGAGGCGGGATCCGAGGCAGGCCACACCAAACCGGGAGCCCTCCTCCTCCGGGAACACCGTGATGGCCAGGGACCGGGCCGGCACAGTTCCGCGGGCCATCAGGATGTCGACGGCGGCGAGTGCCGACGCGACGCCAAGCGGGCCGTCGAAGGCGCCGCCGCCGGGCACTGAATCGAGGTGGCTCCCCGTGACCAGTGCACCGTCTTGGGGTTTACCCCACCAGGCCCAGACGATGCCGTTGCGGTCGGTCTCGACGGCTAGGCCGCGCTGGAGCGCCCGTTCGATGAACCACGCCCTCAGGTCGAGTTCCGCCGTCGAGTAGACGGGCCGGGAATAGCCTCCGCGCACCGCGTCGCGGCCCACGTCCTTGATGGAGTCAAGGAGCTGATTGACGGTTTCCACATGAACCTCCCAGTCCTCCCCTCGAAAGAACCATCCGTGATCTGAAGCGCGCCGCAAACTGGCAGGAGTTTTTGTCCAGATATCGCGAGCTAAAGCGCCATTTCCTCGCGATATCTGGACAAAAACTCGCTGGTTGTGTCAGTCGTCCGCGCTCTGGCTCAGGACTTGGAAGTCGGCACCGATGTTGACCTCCACCTCGGACCCGTCGGCCTTGCGGATCTCCACCTCATACGAGGAACCGGCACTGTCGCCCCGCTCGACCTCGGTCACCTGCCCGGACCCCACCTTGGCCATCGCGGCGTCGACTGCCTTGTCGCGGTCGGTTTGATTCAGCGGCTGCTCCGTGCTGCCGTTGGTGGTTGATTCGTCGTCGAAGGGGTTGACGGAAGCAGCGGCCACCGACGCTCCTCCCAGAGCCGCCGCAGCAACGGCTGCTCCAATAATCCAGGCTGTTCTCTTGCGCATGACAGACTCCTCCCGCTCGTTTTTCCAGTTTCCCCTGTGCAGGGGGCAGGATCAACGGTTGGGCGCGATCAACGGTTGTGCATCGCGATCATCGTCGCCACCAACGTGGCGGCCATTCTGCTCGCCGGGCACAGCAACCGCCAGCCGTTGCCGGGCAGCCAAGGGTAGCCTTGGGGCAGGAGGGCAACATGGCGGTCAGGAGCGCGGGCCTTCTGCTGTACCGGCGGGACGGCAGAACTGCATTGGAAGTGTGGATCGCCCACATGGGCGGGCCCTTCTGGGAGCGCAAGGACCAGCACGCCTGGTCGATTCCCAAGGGCGAGTACCTTGAAGATGAGGATCCGCTGGCGGCGGCGCAGCGCGAGTTTGCCGAGGAAATGGGAGTCCCGGCACCTTCCGCGGACTACGTGCTGCTCGGAACCTTCAAGCAGCCCTCCGGCAAGCTCATCACCGCATTCACGGCCGCATCCGCCTTCGCGCCCGAGAAAATCCTGAGCAACACCTTTCCGCTGGAGTGGCCCAAGGGGTCGGGAACCGTCCAGGACTTCCCCGAGATCGACCGCGCCGAATGGATCGCTGAATCCGAAGCCCGCATCAAGCTGGTCAAGGGCCAATTGCCCATCCTGGACGCCCTGCTCGAGCACCTCCGTGCCACTGAGGGGGAATGACGGTATGCGTGCGGCGTTCGTACACCAGGCCACCGTGGTGATGAAGGCCGACGGCGACCTGCGCGCTTTGGGTGCCGCCGTCACCCTTGGGCTGTGCGGAAGCTGGGACCATCCGCCGCCCTGCCCGCTGGCGCCCCACCACACCCGGCCCGAGAGGAACGGCGACACCGTCAGCCTGCGGATCATCTTCGCCACGAAACCGGCCGATGAAGCGGTTGTCCGCGGCCGCATCGAGGACGCGCTCCGCCAGGGGAGCCTCATCGGCCCGGACGGCCGCACCAGCCGCTGGGAGTTCCTGGGCGCCGGACCGGGTGAGCTCGATCCGTCCGAGGCCGAGCACGCCCGGCGCCTTATGGACTCCTAAGGTGCCCGGACGGGCCTATAGTCCCTGGCCGAGGACCGTCCGGTAGATCCCGGTATGGTCCAGGTCGCCGTCGCCCGCGGCGACCATGAGCTCGAAGGCACCGCGGACGCTGGCGGACAGGGGCAGCTTCAGGCCTGTGTCCTTGGCGATCTCGGCGATGAAGTTCAGGTCTTTCAGCTGGTTCTTCGCCGAGCCGCCGCCGTCGAACTCCCCGTCAATCCAGCGCTGGCCCTTTTGCCGGAGCACCTCCGAATTCGCCAGCCCGCCGGCCAGAATCGACTGCACCTGCGCGAGGTCGAGCCCGCTGGCGGTGGCCACGGCCATCGCCTCGGCCAGAGCCGTGACGGTGGCGGAGACGACGATCTGGTTGCACGCCTTCACTGTGGACCCCGCGCCGGTTTCACCGAAGCGGATGACGGTGGAACTGTAGAGCCCGAAGAGCGGCAGGAGTCGCTGCACAACGTCGGCGGGTCCTCCCACCATGGTGCTCAGCCGGCCCTCCTCGGCGCCTATGGTTCCGCCGCTGAGCGGGGCGTCCACCACCGTGACCCCGTGCTGGCGGCGGCAGTCCTCGGCGAACCGGGCAACCGCCACGGGGGAAACCGTTCCGTGGACCACCAGAACCGGTTTCTCGATGCCGGCGGCCCGCCATCCGGCCAGCAGTCCGTCCTCACCGGACAAGAGGTCAGCAACCTGCGGCAGGTCCGGCAAAACAGTCAGGACAACCTCGGCGGCGGCCCCGGCCGGGGTGGCAGCCACGCGTCCCCCTTCGATGGCCCTGGCTTTTTCCGCGGTGCGGTTCCAGAGCGTGAGGGGAACGCCGCCGGCGAGGATGTTCCTGGCGATCGGGGCACCCATGGGTCCGGTGCCCAGCAGGGCAACGGACGTGGGGAGGTCCGGGATGAGGTTCTGTGTATCTGTCACTGTGCTCATGTTCTTTGGAAAGGGAAGTTCGTTAGAAGGGGATGAGTCCGGCCACGGCAGGCAGGAAGGTGCTGAACCACGGAACGGCGGCCAGCACCAGCAGCCCGATGAAGACAGCGATGAGGTAGGGCCAGAAGTGCTTGAGGCTCTTTTCCACGGTCTCGAGGCCGGTTGCGCAGGCGACATAGAAGCCGACGCCGGCCGGCGGGGCGAATGACCCGATGCCCATGGAGATGATCAGCACCATGGCGTACTGCACCGGATTGACGCCGAATTCGGTGGCGATGGGAAGGAGCAGCGGCGCGAAGATCAGGACGGCGGGCAGGCCCTCGAGCAGCTGGCCCATGATGACCAGCAGCACCACGGTGAACAGCATGAAGAGGATGGGTGAGTCGCCCAGCCCGGACATGAGGTCGTGGATCTGCTGGGACACACCGGCGAGGGCAAGCGTCTGGGCCAGCGGCGACGCGGCAGCGATGATGAACAGAACCATGCCCGCCGTCGTCGTCGTTTCCCGCAGCGTATCGCCCAGCAGCCGCCTGCTGCCGCGCCGGTAGGCGGCGGCAAGGATGAAGGCGTAGGCGACGGCGACCGATGACACCTCGGTGGGGGTGGCGAAGCCGCTCAGGATGCCCACCACCATGCCCACCGGAAGCAGCAGCGTGGGGATGGCGAAGAACGTGGCGGAACCGCGCGCACGCCAGGTGGCCTTGGGGCTGGAGACGCCGCCCTGCTTCTTTGCGCGGAGGAAAACGAGCGCCATGACCACGAGGGCCAGGAAGGCGGCCGGAACAAAGCCGGCGAGGAACAGGGTGGTGGTGGAGATCGTGGTGATGGAGCCCATGATCAGCAGGACGATGCTCGGCGGGATGGTCTCACCCATGATGGCCGAGGCGGAGAGCACCGCGACCACCTCGCCGCGCGGGTACTTTCGTTCCTCGAGCATGCCGCGCATGGTGGTGCCCACGGCGGCGACGTCCGCAACCTTGGACCCGGAGATGCCGGAGAAGATGTACATGGTCACCACCACCACCTGGAGCAGGCCGCCGCGCAGGTGCCCGATGAGTGCGTCCACCAGCTTGGCGAGCGGCAGGGTCAGGCCGGCGGAGTTCATGACGGTTCCGGCGAGGATGAAGAACGGGATGGCCAACAGCACGAAGCCCTTGGCCCCGGAGGCCATGCCGATCGGGATGGCGCTGACCTCGGAGATCCCGCCGAGGTAGAGGTAGATGCCGGAGGCCAGCGCCAGGACGAACGCGATGGGCAGGCCGAGGAACAGCAGGGCGAACAGGGCAACCAGGACCACGCCGAGGAGGAGGTTGGGCGAGGCGTAGTAGAACAGCGGCTGGGACAGGACAACGACGGCGGCCAGGACGGCGGTGATCCCCGCCCCGACCAGGACGGCGCGGCGCGGCTGCCGCCAGAGTTTCAGGACGGCAAACCAGGCAATGAGCACCATGCCGACCGAGAAGGGCAGCGAGACCCAGAACACCGGCAGCTGGAGGATGGGCGTCTTTTCCTCGAGTTGCTGGACGAGGGTGGGAACGAAGAGGGCAAAGGCACCCGCACTCATGACGAAGACGAGGCAGTCGACGAGGGCCGCCAGGTAGGGCTTCCAACTGGCCGGAAGCCGCATGATCAGGGCCTGGACGGCCATGTGCGCACCCTTGGGGTAGGCGATCGCACCGCCGATGAAGGCGATGGTCAGGAGCGCGATTTCAGACACTTCCTGGGTCCACAGCACGGAATCCCCGGTGACCACCCTGACCATGATGTTCAGCAGGATCACGACGAGTTCGGCGAGGATCGCCGCGCCGACAGTCCATTCCAGGGCCTTGTCCAGCCAGACGGCCCCGCTCCAGCGCGGTGCAACGTGCCCGTGGTGGAGGATCTCTTCCGCATCAGACGGAAGGACCTCTTCGAGTTCCTTGGGTGCGAGTGTATGTTCCATGTTCTTCCAGACTGTCAACGTTGAGAGCGGGATGCTGAGTGCGGGGATGCTGCGTGCGGGATGTGGGGCTGAGGGCCGGAGCGCCCGACTGCGCTCCGGCCCTGAACGGGTTCTACTTGGCTGCGGTAATCGCCTGGTCGAAGAATTCCTTGCCGATCAGCTTCGAGAAGTCCGGGTAAAGGCTCTTGGACACGGCCTTGAACTGCTCAAGCCCGGCGGCGGTGGGCTCGTTGGCCTTCATGCCCTTGGCGGTAAGCTCAGCCAGCTGCTTTTCCGACTGCTCGGCGTCGTACGCCGTCTTGAAGGTGGCGGTCTCGGCCGAGGCGTCCGTTAGGGCCTTCTTCTGGTCCTCGTTGAGCGAGTCCCACTTCTTGGAGGACAGGGCGAGGACCCAGGCGTCGTTAATGTGGTGCGTCAGCGAGACGTACTTCTGGACCTCGGAGAACTTGTTGGTCCACGGCACCTCGATCGGGTTTTCCTGTCCGTCGATGGTTCCGGTCTGCAGGCCGGTGAACACCTCGGAGAACGCCATGGTGGTGGGGCTGGCGCCCAGCTTGCCGAAGAAGTCGGTCCACAGCGGGTTGCCGGGAACGCGGATCTTCAGGCCCTTGAGGTCTGACGGCTGCTCGATGGGCCGTTCGGAGTTGGTGATCTGGCGGCCGGTCCGGGTGAGGAAGGACAGCGCGACCGTGTTCTTCTCTTTGAGCTTTTCCTTCAGCATGTCGCCGGGCTTTCCTGCCAGGAACGCTGCCTCCTCCTTGGTGTCGTCAAAGAGGTAGGGGATGCTGATGGCGTTCATTTCCGGGACCACGGACGCGTACACCGACGTCGACAGGATCAGCGCGTCCAGGGACCCGCCCTGCAGCCTGGTGACGGCGGCGTTCTGGTCTCCGCTGAAGCTGGTCCCGTTGGGCACCACGGTGACAACCACTGAGCCGTTGGAGGTCTTCTTAACCTGGTCGGCGAAGTGCTGGGCGGAGACGCCCACCGAGGAGGTCAGCGGGTCCGGGATGGACAGCTGGATCTTGGCCACCGGCGCACCCCCGCCCGGGGCTCCGGAAGCGCATCCGGCGAGGAGAGTGGCGGCGAGGGTGGTGGCCAGCACTCCGGTGAGGGCGCGGGTCTTGGTGTTCATGTGATGCCTTTCTTCATTGGAAGGAGTCTGGGTAAAGCGGATGATCAGGCGCTCAGGGCGGCTTCCGAGACGAGCGCTTCCGTTTCGCGGCGCAGTTCGAGGGCCTGGGCGAGCGACTCGTCCATGATGACGTCCTCCCAGCGGACGGTTGCGCCCTTGGCGATGTCTGCACGCAGTTCAACGTGGTGGGCGAGTGCTACCGGCAATGCGCCGATCGCCACGGAGTGCCCGGCTGAGACGAGCTTGCCCCAGACGGTGAAGCCGCCCTCACCGTCGAGGAATTCGCCGGCTTTCAGGTCCTTCTTGGCGGTGGCAACGACGTCGCCGAAGAAGCCGACGGGCGAGCCGGTGGCGATGCCGCGGAGGGCTGCGTTGGCGATGGACATGTTCAGTTCGAGGCCCACGTAGTGGTACGGGCGGTACAGCGCTGCGTACTGGCCGGTGGGGTCCGGGTGCCAGGGGTATTCGTTGAAGCAGCCGGAGACGTAGCCGTTGGTTGCTTTGACGACGACGAAGACGCCTTCCTGGGTGTTGTGGCTGATCCAGCTGCCGTCGCGGTTGACGCTGGACATGACATCGACGCTTCCCTCGTGCGCGAGGGCTCCCCCGACGTCGGCCGGGCGGCAGATCGTGGCGATCTCCTCCACGTCACCCGGAGTGAAGCTCAGTCCGTTGTCCGACGGCGTGAGGCCGGCGCCGTTGGCGACGGCGGCCATCTCGATGGACGCCTTGGTGCCGTCACGGAAGGAGGTGTGCATGTACGGGTTCAGCTGGCCGGAGTCGGTGAGCTCCTTGGAGAACTCCCAGTTTTCCCACACGTTGTCCGGGTTCATCTCGTGGTAGTGCTCGAGGTACTTGGCGCCCTTGCCGGCGCAGACCACGTCGAAGCCGCTGGTCCGGGCCCAGTCCACCAGTTCCATGATGAGTGCGGGCTGGTCGCCGTACGCCATGGAATAGACGACGCCGGCCTCTTCCGCGCGCTTGGCGAGGGCCGGGCCGGCCAGGGCGTCGGCCTCGACCGTGACCATGATGATGTGCTTCCTCGTTTCGATCGCCCTCAGCGCGTGCTTCACGCCGACGATCGGGTTGCCGGTGGCTTCAACGATGACGTCGATGTCGACGTCGAACAGCTCGTCGGCGTTTGCCACGATGGTGGTGGAGCGGTTTTTGAGGGCGGCGGCGATGTCCGGTGCGATCTGGTCTTTCGGCCAGCCGACCAGCTCGAAGGCACCTTCTGCCCGCTTCACATTGATGTCAGCGATGGCCACAACATGGATGCCCGGGATGTTGTTCGCCTGCGCCAGGTACATGGTGCCGTACCGGCCGGCGCCGATCAGCCCTACGCGGATGGGGCGGCCCTGGTTCTCGCGGTCGCTAAGAAGCTTGTGAAGGTTCATGGGGAGCTCTCTGATTGATGACTGACCGAAGCGGGATAGCTTTCCATCCGGGGATGGAGCACCTCGTCGTCGCAGCTAGGTGTGATCTGGGCTAGCAGATGTTGTGATCTGCATTACCGGGTGGAACCGGTTCCACTTTTGTACCAGTCAGTGTTAAGCTGTGTCAACAGACGTCGGTGAAACCCACCGGCCGCAAGGAGGAGCATTGAAGAAGGCGCCCACTATCCGCGATGTGGCGGCAGCGGCGGGAGTCTCGGTGTCCGTGGTGTCGCGGGTGCTGAACCCCGAGTCCGGCCCGGTTGCGCCGGCCAAGCGCGAACAGGTCCTGAATGTCATCAATGAACTCGGGTACCGTCCCCGCGCTGCGGCGCGCGAACTCAGCGCCGGCCATGCCCTCACCGTCGGCCTGGTGGTTACCGACCTCGCCAACCCGTTCTTCGCCCAACTGGCGGACCGCGTGGTGTGGGAGGCCCGCAGCCACGGGGTGCAGGTGGTGGTGATGACCACCCAGGAGGACCCGCACCTTGAGGCCGAGTCCCTTGATACGCTCCTGGACCGTTCGGTGGGTGGCGTCATTGCCACGCCAACGGGCGGAAACGTCGAAAAATGGGACCGCCTGCGGGACCTCGGGGTCAACGTGGTGTTCGTTGACCGCGCCATTGCGGATCTCGGCGACGTCGACGTGGTCAGCATCGAAAACTCCGACTCGGCCCGGCGCGCCACCGACCACCTCATCGCCCTCGGCCACGAGCGGATCGGCCTGATCACCGGCCCCGCCAGCACATCCACGGGGCGTTCACGGATCGGCGGCTACCGGGCGGCCCTCGAAAGCGCATCGATAGGCCTCGACCCCATGCTGGTCCGGGACGTCCCCTTCCGCGGCGATGGCGGGGGCGACGCCGTCGGGTCCCTCCTTGCGCTTCCCGAGGCGCCCACCGGACTGATCGTGGCAAACACCGCCCAGGTGCAAAGCTCAGTGCGGCGCCTCGTTCAGATGGGCGTTCGCATCCCCGACGACCTCTCGGTTATCGTCTTTGACGACAATCCGTGGACCGAACTGACAAGCCCCCCGCTTAGCGTGATCCGGCAGCCGATCGGCATGCTCGCGGTACATTCCCTCGAACTCGTCCTTGGACGGATGCAGGGCCGGCTCCCCGCCGGCGCCAGAACCATCGAAGTGAAGGCGGATTTCGTGCCGCGCAGCAGCTGCGCCGCACCGGTCCGCTCCGTAGCCCGCAAGTCCGTAGCCCGATAAGAAAAGGAAAACCCATGACCGTAGTTGTCACCGCCATGTTCACGCCCAAGGAAGGTGCCTTCGATGACGTCGTGGCCGCCCTCTCCCCCGCCATCGCAGAGGTGCACGAGGAGCCCGGCTGCATTCTGTACGCCATCCACGAGGCCCCGAACGGCCAGATCGTGATGATCGAAAAGTGGGAAAGCGCAGCGCTCCTCGATGCCCACGGCGCCGGCGACCCCGTCAAGCGTCTGAACATCTCGCTTGAGGGGCTCCTGGCGGAGCCGGTGGAAGTGACGCGGCTGGCCGCCATTCCGGCAGGCACCAGCGCGCAGGGCGCACTCTAGTCTGCATAACGGCCCTGGAGAACGACGGCGACCCCCGCCCGTGCGGGTGGGGGTCGCCTTTCTTGTAAGGTCAGGCAGGCGGCGCCGTCGAGGTCCTGACCACCAGCTCCGGGTCCACAAGCTCCGTCCGCACCGGCAGCTCCGGATTCTCCATGCGGTCCAGCAGGGCCTTGGCAGCCCCGGCACCCACCTCACCGTTGCGGCCGTCGATGGTGGTCAGGCGCAGCAGGTTCGCTGAGGCAAGCGGCGAATTGTCGTAGCCGATCAGGGACAGATCCTCCGGAATCCGCCGCCCCCGGTCCCGCGCCGCCGCGGCCGCACCCATGGCCATCACGTCGTTGGCGGCAAAAATCGCAGTCAGCGCCGGGTTTTCATCCAGCAGCCTCAGCGCACCCTCGTAGCCGTCCGGCTCCATCGTCAGGCCGTGCCCCTGCACGGTGTGCGGCCGCAGCCCGTGCTCGCGCATCGCGGCCTCATACCCCCAGGCCCGCAGCCGGGCGGCGCCGCCCCCGCCGGTCACGTGCCCGATGTCCCGGTGCCCCAATCCGATCAGGTGCTCGGTGGCCAGCCGGCCGCCGGCCTGATCGTCATTGGCGACAACATCCGCCCCCGGAACAACGACGTCCCGGTTGCCCGCCACCACCGCAGGAACATCGACGGCCGCGAACATCTCCTCCGTGGGCTCGGTCGCGATCACAATGCCGTCCACCCGCAATGACATGAGGCCGTCCACCGGGGTCCGGTCCAGGTGGGCATTGAAGGACGGGTCAGCCACAGCCACGCGGAAACCGAGGGGGGCGAGCTCATCGTGCAGCCCTCCCAGCAGGCCCACGAACCAGAGATTCCGGTAGTCATCCAGAACGACGCCGATGGTCCGGGACCGGTTTCCGGCCAGGGTGGCCGCCGCCCGGCTTGGGCGGTAGTTCAGCCGTTCGATGGCTTCCTCGACGGCGGCGCGGCGGGCGGCGGAGACGCCGGGCGCACCGCGCAGGACCAACGAGACCAGGGATTTCGATACCCCGGCCGCGGAGGCAACGTCGTAAATGTTTGGGCGTCTGCCGGTCTCCTGGGTCACTCTGCAATTGTCACCCACGCAGGGGCGTTCTTGGGATATTGACAGGACAAAGTCCGGCCCTTATCGTTTCTATGGAGCGCTCCATTTTGCGTCACACGTCACAGCGGCCGAGTCCCGCAAAGCCCGTTTCAAAGGAGAAAACCAATGCCCAAAGATATCGGCGTAGCCGTCATCGGGGCGGGCATGGCCGGCAAGGCCCATGCCGCCGCCTTCCGCACCGCATCCGCCCTGTACAACCCCGTTCTGCCGCCGATCCGGCTGGTCTCCATCGGCGACGTGAACCCGGAGTTCGGCTCCCTCGCCGCGCGGCGCTTCGGCTACGAACGCAACGACACCTCGTGGCAGGCCATCGCCGAGGCTGATGACATCGACGTGGTCAGCGTCGTCATCGCCAACTCGCTGCACCGGGAAGTTGTGGAAGGCCTCCTGGCCGCCGGCAAGCACGTGCTGTGCGAGAAGCCGCTAAGCGACACCCTGGAAGACGCGCGGGCCATGGCCGACGCCGCCCGGAACGCCTCTTCGATCGCCCGCATCGGATTCACCTTCCGCCGCACCCCGGGCATCGCCTACATCCGCGACCTCATCCGGAACGGCACCCTGGGCAGGGTGCTGCACTTCAGCGGCCGCTACTGGACGGACTACGGCTTCAGCCCGTCGGCCCCCATGAGTTGGCGTTACAAGGGCGGTCCCGGCTCCGGTGCGCTGGCCGACGTCGGAAGCCACCTGGCCTATGTTTCCGAGTTCCTCTGCGGCGACATCAAGTCCATCAGCGGCGGCCGCCTGACCACCGCGATCGACAAGCGGCCGCTGCCGCTCGCCGCAGTCATGGGCCACGACCACGTTGCGGTCAGCGACACCTTCGAGGCCGTGGAAAACGACGACTACGCCGCCTTTAATGCCGAGTTCGAAAACGGCGCCGGCAGCTTCGAAGTCTCCCGCGTCGCGGCCGGCCACGCCAACAGCCTCAACTTCGAGGTCTTCTGCGAGAACGGCTCCGCCAAGTTCGACCAGCGCCGCCCCGGCGAGGTCCAACTGTTCCTCAACGACGGCTCCGGCCACGAGAGCGGCTACCGCCAGGTCATCCTCGGCCCCGGCCACCCCTACATCGCCGGCGGCCTCGCCATGGACGCCCCCGAGGTCGGCTTCGGCCAGAACGACGCCTTCGCCTACCAGTCGCGGGCGTTCCTCGAAGAGGTCGCAGGACTGGGCGAAGCGGAATCCCTGCCGCGCTGCGCCACCTTCGACGAAGGCGTCCGCAACATGGAACTGCTCGCCGCGGTCACCGAATCCGCCCTGAACAACGGAAAGAAGATCACGCTATGAAGCTTGGCGTCTACAACGCGATCCTGCACGACCGCCCGCTGGCCGAGGCCCTGAAGGTCGTCGCCGGCCTGGGCCTGACCGGCATCGAAATCAATTCCGGCGGTTTCCTGCCCGCCGTGCACGTCCCCACCTTCGATGACATCCTCGAAAGCGACGCCGCCCGCGACGACTACCTCGCAATCTTCGAAGGCACCGGCGTCTCCATCGCCGGCCTAAACTGCAACGGCAACCCGCTGCACCCCAACCGCGTGATCGGCGACAAGCATGCCGAGGACATCCGCCGCTCCATCCGCCTTGCCCACCGCCTCGGACAGAACCGCGTGGTCACCATGTCCGGCCTGCCCGGCGGGGAACCCGGCGCCACCGTGCCGAACTGGATCGTCAACGCCTGGAACTCCGCGGCCCTGGACGTCCTGGACTACCAGTGGGGCGTCGCTGCCGCCTTCTGGAAGGAAACCGACCGGCTTGCCGCCGACCTCGGCGTCAGGGTCGCCCTGGAACTGCACCCGCAGAACCTCGTCTTCAACCCCGCCGACGTGTACAGGCTCGTCGAACTGACCGGCGCCACCCACGTGGGCGTCGAACTGGACGCCTCCCACCTGTTCTGGCAGCAGATGGACCCGGTGGCCGTGGTCCGCGAACTCGGCCCGCTGGTCTTCCACGCCGCGGCCAAGGACGTGCGCGTCAACAAGGACACCGCCGCGGTCTACGGCGTCCTGGACAACCGCTTCCGCCGGCTGTCCCCGGAGGAGAACCGCACCAACCTCGGCGGCGAAGAGTGGGCCAACGAATGGCCCAAGCCGGCCGCCTGGGACTTCGTCGCCCTCGGCAAGGGCCACGACACCGCCTACTGGACCGAGTTCCTCCGCGCCCTCCACGAAGTAGACCCCAACATGCTCGTCAACATCGAGCACGAAGACGTCGAACTCGGCCGCATCGAAGGCCTCGAAGTCGCCTCGAAGGTCCTGAAGGACGCAGACGCAGCCCTGGCCGCGTCGCTGGTCAGTCCGTAGCCTCCGGACCAACAACAGACTCACAAACGGAAAGCCTGCCAGCCATCAGCTGGCAGGCTTTCCTGATTCGCATGGTCGCCTCCGGCCCCCGGGTATCGTAGTTGTGACTTTGGAATGCAGGTCCAACGCGCCGGACGCTCCGCGGGCGGGGAGAAAGGTAGGGCTCAATGCTGGACATCCCCATGGCCGGAAAGACCGGCGGCACGGAAGAGTCGCTGGAGGACGTGGCCTACCGGGTGATAGCAGACAGGGTCATCATGCTGGGAATCCGGCCCAACGCGTCGATCAATGAAACCCAGCTGTCGAAGGAAATGCAGATGGGCCGCACCCCCATCCGGGCTGCGTTGAAGCGGCTCGAAAACGACCATCTGATCGTTTCCCATGCACGAAAAGGCGCATTCGCCGCACCGGTCGACCTTGCCGACCTTGAGGAGATATCCGAGGTGCGTCAGGCGCTGGAACCGGTTGCGGCAGGACTGGCCGCCAGGAAGGCGCGGACAGACGCCCTCCAGACCTTTGGGAAGTACTCCGAGGTGATCCGCTCACTGGAAGCCGCCACCGTGGATCAGAGCGATCTGATGCGCCTGGATCTGGCCGTGCACCAGCTGGTTTACCGGGCTGCCGGCAACCGGCACATGGAAGAAATCCTCATCCGCTACGCCAATCTGTGGACCAGAATCCAGGGCCTGATGCTGGAGCGGCGCCCGCTGATACTGCAGCACATCGTTGAGCTGGATGGAGTCATCCAGGCAATCCTCACCAAGGACGAGGCCAAGGCAACGGCGCTCATGGCCGGCCATGTCAGCGGATTCAGCAGCTACATCAGCGCGACGTAACTTACGAATTTCTATTGACCTGTGATGGGACCCACATTACGCTCCTGATATATCAAGTGTTGCCAACCTGTCGACGATTGATCCAACACCTGATGCCTCATTCCCCTACCCAGGTGAGAAGGATTCATGAACATACACGTCGCCATCGATGAAGCGCGGTTCACGCGTTTCCACAAGAAGCTCGTCGCTGCCTGCATGGGAGGTCCGATCCTTGACGGCTACATCCTGAGCATCATTGCGATCGCCCTGGTGGGCATTTCGGCCGATTTCCACACAACGGAGCTCGAAACCAGCCTGATCGGGGCCTCGGCCCTGGTCGGTATCTTTTTTGGCGCTGTCCTGCTGGGTCCGCTGACCGACCGGATCGGGCGGCAGCTGATGTACACGATTGACCTGTGGGCGCTGGTGATCGTGTCAGTGCTGCAGTTCTTCGTCCAGGATTCCCTGCAGCTGATCATCCTGCGCTTCATCGCAGGCCTGGCCATCGGCGCGGACTACCCGATTGCCAACTCCCTCCTGGCAGAGTGGCTCCCCCGGAAGCGCCGCGGGCAGATGCTTGGCGTACTCCAGGTTGGCTGGTTCATCGGCGCAGCCCTGGCATCCCTCGTCGGGTTCGTCATCTTCGAAGCATTCGGTGCCGGCTCCTGGCGCTGGATCCTGCTCACCGCCGCCGTGCTGGGCACCGTTGTCATGCTCATGCGGCTGGGGACACCGGAGTCCCCGCGCTGGCTGCTGCACAACGGACGCAAGGCCGACGCCAAGCTGGCGCTTCGCGCCGCCCTCTCAGACCAGCTGAACGTCGACCACGTGGTCTTTGAAACAGCTGATGACACCCCTGCCGCCAAAAAGAAGGTCGATCTCCGCGTGCTGCTGCGCCGGCCCTACCTCAAGCGCATCATTTTCTGCAGCTCTTTCTACGCCCTGCAGGTGGGCCCGCTGTTCGCCATCTTTACCTTCGGCCCCACGATCCTGTCGTCATTCGGCATGGGCGAAGGCAACCTTTCCAACCTCGGTTCCGTCGTCATCGACATGGTGTTCCTGGCCGGCTGCATCCCGGCGCTGAAACTCATCGAGTCCTGGGGCCGCCGGCCGCTCATCATCTGGTGCTTCGCCCTGATGGCCATCCCGCTGTTCATCCTGGGCCTCTTCCCGTCGGCTCCCGTGGCCATCATTGTGGGCTGCTTCGTGGCCTACGCCCTGTTCTCCGGCGGGCCCAGCATCCTGGAATGGGCCTACCCGAGCGAGATTTTCCCGACCCATGTCCGGGCCAGTGCCGTCGGCATCACCACCGCAGTGAGCCGCATCGGCGCGGCCCTCGGAACGTTCGCGTTGCCGTTCGGCCTGGCTTACTGGGGCATCGGCCCCACCATGCTTGTCGCCGCGGTGCTGACCGCCATCGGATTCTTCGTCTGCCTGTTCATGGCCGAGGAAACCAAGGGCATGACGCTGGCCCAGGCCGGCGGCGAGCCCGAAGCCGCAGCCGCAGCCGCAGCCGCAGCCATCAATGATGAGCCGGTGCTGCAGGCAAACTAGCTCCCGCAAACCAGCAGCAAAGGCGTGCCGTTCAGTGCGGGTTTCCCACCCTGAACGGCACGCCTCCGTTTTGCCCGCAGGCACACCGTCGCTGACCTTTAGCGGATTCCCTGGTCTGCGAACTTCACGACATCCGCCGCGTTGGACTTGTCGACGATGGTGGGTCCGGTGAGTACCGGCTGCCCGCCGCCGAGCTTGAAGCCGCCCCGCTTGACCTGCCACAGGGCGTCCACGGACTCGTATCCCTGGAGCCACGGCTGCTGGTCCACCGTAAACAGCACCGTGCCGTCCGCGATCTTTTGGGCCAGCTCCTTGTTCAGATCAAAGGAGGCGACCTTGGCCGAGCTGCCCGCGGTTGCCACGGACTTCAGGAGGGTCAGCGTAATGGGGGCACCCAGGCCGATGATGACGTCGGCGTCCTTGGCCGCCTGCAGCTTGGCCGTTGCCGTCGACTCAACAGAGGTCATGTCAGCACCGTTCACGTAGAGGATCTCGGTGCCCGGGACCTTGGACTTCACGCCGGCGCAGCGCGCTTCCAGCCCCACATGCCCCTGCGCCTGGATTACGCAGATGGGGTGCTTGAAGTTCTCGGCCGCCAGTTTCTCGCCCACCGCCTGGCCGGCGAGTTGCTCGTTGGAGCCGAAGTGCGTAAACGCCCCGAGCTGCCTGGAGACGTCCTCACCGGCATTCAGGCTCACGATGGGGATGCCGGCGTCAGAGGCCTTCTTGAGGGAATCCTTCAGAGCGCCGGGCGTGGCCAGGGTGACGGCGATCCCGTCCACCTTCTGGTCCACGGCCTGCTGGATCAGCTGCGCCTGCCGGCCGGCTTCGGGATCGTTCGTGTAGAGGAGCTCCACGTTGTCCTTGGCGGCGGCCTCCTCGGCGCCCTTCCGGACGGTGTCCCAGAAGGTGTCGCCCGCCGGGGCGTGCGTGACCAGGGCAATCTTCATGCGCGGAGTCGAGACGGCCTGGCCTCCGCCGCCACCGCTGTTGGCTTCCGGTGCCCTTCCGCCCTGGCTGGAGCAGGCCGTCAGGGCAAGCATCGGGATGGCAACTGCAGCGACCGCCGCACGGCGCCAAAAGAACTTCTTCACTGGTGATCTCCTTCGATCGTGTCCAGATGATGGGGACCACACCCCTGCACCCTCCCCGGGGCGACAGGCGATGTGATTGAGCGCACTTGGAGCGCTCCATTACTTGAGAATAAGAGCGGGACTTTGTCCTGTCAATAGTTCTATTCGAGGAGCCTCCGCCGACGGCTCAGCGCTGGTATACGCCGGTGAGCGTCGCCGCGCCCAGCAGGTGACGGGCGAGTGCGGATCCCAGCCCCGCAGGCTTTGTGCCTGCCCCTCCCGGCAGCTCCTCAGCGTCCAGCGCATAGACGGTCACGATATAGCGGTGCCGCCCGTGTCCGGGAGGCGGCGCCGCCCCCAGATAGCCGCGAAAGCCGCCGTCGTTCTTCAGCTGCACGGCAGCCGGCGGGAGCTGCGGACCGGACTCGGCCCCGGCGCCCTCCACCAACGACGTGACGTCCGCCGGGATGTTAAGCACCGCCCAGTGCCAGAACCCGCCGGCGCCCGGAGCATCCGGATCGAAGACGGTGACGGCGTAGCTCCTGGTCCCGTCCGGCGCCCCGGTCCAGCTCAGCTGCGGGGACTCGTCGGCGCCTCCGGCATGCATCCTGCCGCTGCGCTGCGGCGGGGGCAGGGTCCCGCCGTCCTCGAACGACCGGCTGGTGAGCCCGAACGTGGGCACGTCCGGCAGGTTCGTAAACGGGCCCGGCGATGTCATGGCTGCCTCTCAGGTGGTGGGAACTTCGGCTTCCGCTGCTGCTTCGGCGCGGTTGAGCTCCGCCCGGGTGGGCGGATTGGCGCCGGCCCGGGACACGGTCACCGCCGCAGCGCGCGAGGCGTGGGCGAGGAGCGCGGCGAGCCCCTCGGCCGGGAGCGCCCGCAGGTTTGCCCGGTTCTGCGCGCCGTCCAGGCCGCGGTCCACCACGCCGGACAGCAGCGCGGCCATGAAGGAATCCCCGGCGCCAACGGTGTCTGCCACCTCCACGCGGGGCGCGGCAAACTCGGCCTCCCCTGCGGCGGTGATCCCCCACGGCCCGGCCGCACCGCGCGTCACCACCACCACCGCCGGCCCCTCCTCACCGCCAAGCTTCAGCCAGCGGCGCGCGGACTCCAGCGGGTCCACTCCGGGGTAGAGCCAGGCAAGGTCCTCGTCGGAGGCCTTGACGATGTCCGCGAGGGTCACGAACTTTTCCGCCTGCCGGCGGGCGTAATCGGCGTCCGTGATGATGCTGGGGCGGCAGTTGGGGTCAAAGCTGATGGTCGACGCCGGGTGGGCATGTTCGACGGCGGCCAGCACCTCCGCGGCGCCGGGCGCCAGCATGGTGGCAATGGAGCCGGTGTGCAGCAGCGTGGTTCCCTGCAGCATGAACGGCAGCCGCTCTCCCAGCCCGGGGAGCTCCCAGGCAAGGTCGAACGTGTAGGTGGCGGCGCCGGCGTCGTCCACCAGTGCGGTGGCCACGCTGGTGGGCAGCCCGTCCGGGGCCTGCGGGAGCATGACCGAACTCGCCCGCAGGTGGGCGGCCACCGACTCACCGTAGGCGTCGCGGCCGTACCGGCCAACGAACTGTACCGGGTGCCCCAGCCGGGCGAGCCCGACGGCGACGTTGAGCGGGCTGCCACCCACATGGGCTTCGATTCCGGAGCTGCGCTGGACCACGTCAACGAGGCCCTCGCCGATAACAGTGAGCATGGTCATACTCTGCCAGAGAACGCCGTCCGGCGCTCGGGTGCGCGGCAACGAAGTTGCGGGAAACCCCTAGGCTTTCTTCCCCGGCAGCGCGAGCTTGAAGACCTTCGCCCAGGAGGATCCCACCTGCTTCAGCAGCGGCCCTGTGGTGTACGGCAGGCCGTAGCGGCGGCAGATTTCCTGCACCTTGGGCGCCACTTCCCCGTACCGGTTGGACGGCAGGTCCGGGAAGAGGTGGTGCTCGATCTGGTGGGACAGGTTGCCGGTCATGATGTGCATGAACTTGGAGCCGGAAATGTTGGCCGAACCGATCATCTGCCGGACGTACCAGTCGCCGCGGGTCTCGCCCTCCACCATCTCCTCCGTGAACGTATCCGTCCCTTCGGGGAAGTGCCCGCAGAAGATCACGGCGTGCGCCCAGACGTTGCGGACGGCATTGGCGGTGAGCGTGCCGATGAGGGCCTGCTTGCCCGAACCGGTGAGCATGGCCACGGCCGGGGTGGCGGCGTAGTCCTTGGTGAACTGCTTGAGGGCCTTGACGCCGAGTGCCTTGAGGTCCCGGGTCATGGCCTCCTTGCTCTTCTTGCCCTCCTTGTATTCGACGAGCTCAAGGTCGTAGACCGCGATGCCCCATTCGAAAATCGGCGCGAGGATCGCGTTGTACAGCGGATTGCCCAGGGCACGCGGAGTCCAGGGCTGGTCCTCGTCCATGCGCAGCAGGTTGTATCCGACGTCGTTGTCCTTGCCCACCACGTTGGTCCAGCGGTGGTGCAGGTCGTTGTGGGTGTGCTGCCACGAACGCGCCGGGGTCACGAAGTCCCATTCCCACGTGGTGGAGTGGATGTCCGGGTCCCGCATCCAGTCCCACTGGCCGTGCAGGATGTTGTGGCCGATCTCCATGTTTTCCAGGATCTTGGCAAGGCTGAGCAGGCTGGTTCCCAGGACCCAGAATTTCTTGTCGCGGCTGTTGAGCAAGGCCGCCCGGCCGCCGATCTCCAGCCCGCGCTGGATCTTGATCATCCGGCGGATGTAGGCGGCATCGGAGGCGCCGCGCTTGGCCAGGATGTCATCCCGGATGGCGTCCAGCTCCCGGCCGAGCTCTGCCACCTGCTCGTCGGTCAGGTGCGCCGCGGCGGGCGGGCGCACGGCTGGCCGGCCGGTGGCCGCCAGGGCCCCCGGCCGCGGTTTCGTAACGGGTTTGTCGGTGGTCGTGGCAGTCGCGGCTGTGCGATCGGATATTGCAGTCATGCTGGTGTTTCTCCTCAGATGTCGAGGTTAACGGGCCCGGCGGCTGCCGAAACGCACGTCTGGATTAGTTGGCCCGGTTCACCGTGGACTTCACCGGTGCGCAGGTCCCGGACCTGCCCTGCACGCAGGGGCAGCAGGCAGCTGTGGCAGATGCCCATGCGGCAGCCGCTGGGCATGAGGACGCCGGCGTCTTCGCCGACGTCGAGAAGGGGGGTGTCGCCGTCGGCCTCCACCTCGCGGTCGGAGGCCTCAAAGGTGACCAAACCGCCGTCGTGCCCCTCGCCGCCCAGCAGGCTGGTGTTGAAGCGTTCGATGATGAGGTTGACGGGGTCGGCCGCGAAGGGGCCGGTGGCCCCGCCTGTCCGGGCTGACTTGGGGTCCTTGGAGTTGGCGGCCGCTTCGGCGGCCCACAGGGCTTCAGCATCGTCGAGGAACCCTTCCGGGCCGCAGGCGTAGGCAGCCCGGCGGCGCCAGTCGGGGCACAGGGCGTCCAGCCCGGCGGCGGAACCAAAGTCCACCCGGCCGCGCTCCCCCGTGAACCAGTGCGTGACACGGAAGTTGGGAAACTGGTCCGCGAGCTCGGAAAGCTCCTCGCGGAAGATACTGTCCTCCGGCATGCGGGCGGAATGGACCAGCACCACGTCGGCGTCTGGGCGGTGCGGCACCAGCGTACGGACCATGGACATCACGGGGGAGATGCCGCTGCCGGCGGTGAGCATCAGGAGCGGCCGGGGGTGTTCGGGGAGGACGAAGTCGCCCTGCGGCGGCGCGAGGAACAGGACGTCCCCTGGCCTGGTGTTGCGGACCAGGACGCCGGACACGGCACCCATGTCGCTCACCGTGATGGCGGGGTCCTCCCCCGCCGGGGCGCTCAGCGAATAGGAGCGCCAGTGCCGGACGCCGTCCAGCTCCACGCCGATCCGCGCCCACTGCCCTGCCTTATGGGCCTTCCAGCCGCGGCCGGGCCGGAAATGGATGGTGGCTGAATCCGCTGTTTCAGGCACAACCTTGGTGACCACGCCGCGCAACTGCCGGGCGGAAAACACCGGGTCAAAGAGCGCGAGGATGTCCTCCGGGGCCAGGGGAGTTGTCAGTACAGACGCCGCGCGCGCCAGCTTTCGAAGCCGGATCAAGCTGTCCACCGCATGATGGGTTCACCCATGTGTATCTCCTAGTGAAACCCGGGATCGTAATATACAAAAGTACCTCAGTCCCCACCTACAAGAGTCCTCCTTGCCGACGCCGCTAGCAACCGGCGTCCATTTCCGGGTCAAGTCCATTGGCGGAATCTCACTCATCGGCGGGGTACGGGGCGGCCCGGAGCTGGCGGGACAGATGTGCGGCGTTGCGGGCCATGCTGGTGATCGAGTGGGCAATGTTCTTGGGAACCTCCGGGAGATCCTTGAAGTCCACGGTCTGCATCGCCTCGCCCACCCAGTATGTGGAACCCTGCGCGGGAAGCGAGAAGCCGACGTCGTTCAGCGCCTGCTGCATGTCGGCCACCACCTTGTGGGCTCCGTCCTCGTTGCCCACCACCGCCACGAGGCCCACCTTCCCGTACATGATGGGCCGGCCCTGGCTGTCGGTCTCCTGCAGGTCGGCGTCGAGACGCTCCACCACGCGCTGCGCCACGCTGCATGGGTGTCCCATCCAGATGGGCGTGGCCAGCAGCAGGATGTCCGCGGCCAGGATCCTGGTCCGCAGCGCCGGCCATTCGTCGCCGCCACCCATGTCCACCTCCACGCCGGGTTTGATGTCCAGGTCCACCACGCGGACGGATGAGGTCTGGACGCCGTTTTTGGCCAGCTCGTCCAGCACATGGCTGGCCATGAGTTCGCTGCTGGATGACGACGGCGACGGCGTGAGCGTGCAGATCAGGGCGATGGCAGTGAGATCAGACAAGGCAATGTCCCTCCGTTGTGGCGTCTGCGGCATTCGCGGTTGATGATAAGCATACTTACCGCCGGAGTGGATTGACCGGCCGGGCCTATATCAGTGCAACGAATGGACGCCGCAGGAGTTCCCCGGCCAGCGCCCAGGAGCCTAGAGCTGCAGCAGCTCCTGCACCAGCTCGCGGCACTTCCGGTAGGACGGGGTCTTGGGGTCGATCAGCGAGAAGTGGTCGCCGGGGACCTTGACCACCTGGACCGGCGCTCCGGCTGCGCGGGCGGCGGTGGCGTAGGCCTCGGACTGGCTGACCGGCACGGTGTCGTCGTCGAGCCCGTGGACCGCGTAGACCGGGATGGTCAGCGGCACGGCGCTCATCGGGTCGGCGTATTTATGGCGTTTGGGGTACCTTTCGGCGGAGCCGCCCAGGAAGTTGCTGACGGCGCCGTTGCTGAGGTCCAGCCATTCCGCCTGCGCGAGGTTGAGCAGCCCGGACTGGCTGACCACGCCTGTCAGGTGGACGGCTTCACCGTTGAGGTTCCGGCCGACCTGGCGGTCGGCGTCGGCCGCACCGAGTCCCGCAAGCCGGTCCCTGCCGGCCGCCCAGACGGCCAGGTGGCCGCCGGCCGAGTGGCCCAGCGCCACCACGCGGTTCAGGTCGAGGTCGTGCTCGCCCGCCACCTGGCGGAGCTTGTCGATCCCGGCGAGGATATCCTCAAAGGTCCGCGGCCAGCCGCCGCCGTTACCTGCCCTGCGGTACTCCAGGTTCCAGGCCACGATGCCGTGCGCCGCAAGGTCCTTGGCCAGCGGCTCGCCAAGCTCGGCGCCGTACTGCGAGCGCCAGTAGCCGCCGTGGATCACCACAGCGACGCCGCGGGCGGAGGGCGGTTTGCCGTTGCGTGCGGCAGGTGTCTCCGGCAGGAAGAGCTCGCCCCACTGGCTGGGGTGGTCACCGTAGTGGTACTTCTGCCGCTTCACTGCATCCTCCTAGGATCCTTCGAACGGGGCGCCTGGCCCCCCTTGCCGCCGCCCGCGCGCCCGGGGTCCGGGCTTGCAGGCACGACGGCGCACAACAGCCATGTGCCGAGCCTACATGGACGCCGCTTCCGCGGGGCAGAAGGGGCTGCAGTGGCAGGGGTGTCACCGGCGCACTGTGGCGCCGCCTTGATAGTTTGGAACCATGGCAAGCAACTGGGATCGCCTGGACGTCACTCAGCGCGACTCCGTGCAGGAAAGCGTGGAACTCTATGAGCGTGTCCGGCCTGCCCTGAAGCTTGTCACCCGGGAAGTCCTGCAGATACTGCGGACCATGCTCAAGGACACCGAGGTCACCCCGCTGTTCGTCACCGGCCGGACCAAGTCGGCGGATTCCTTCCGGGAGAAGATCTCCCGGACCGAGGAACCACTGGAAGAGGGCGGCCCACGGCTCCTTAAGTTCCCGGACCCGTTCCGGACCCTCAACGACATGGTGGGCGTGCGCGTCATCACCAAGCTGCCGGCGGAGAACGCACTGGTGGCCAACCTGATCAAGCGCCAGCGGCACCTCTTCGACTGCCGCGGGGACCGCGAAAAGGACATCGGCTCCATCGAGTCCGGAACGTACGGCTACTCCAGCCGGCACCTGATCCTGCGCACCATCCAGAACGACGTCGTGAAGAACTACCAGCAGGTGTTCAACTCCGAGGTCCCGCCCAACGGCAGCTACTTCTTCGAATGTCAGATCCGCACCGTCTTCGCGCACGCCTGGAGCGAGATCGAGCACGACATCCGGTTCAAGGCGGAGGACCCGCGCGCCTGGACGCCGCACTTCGACCGCCAGTTCACCGCCACCGCCGCCATGCTGGAAACCGTGGAGAGCGCCTTCGCCGACCTGCATGAACGCTATGAGGAGGTCCGCAGCTACTGGGACGTGGACGGCGAGGGCGCGGCACAGCTCACCCCCAACCGCATCCGCGATGTCTGGCGCACCCTGCTTCCCCACGTAGACCGTAAAGTGGATGATGACTGGGGATGGGCGGCCGAACTCCTGGCGGCCCACGGACTCAAGCAGACCGTGCAGCTCGCCGGACTGCTCAGCGCCAACCGGATCACCGAGGTCCGCAGGGCCCTGGACCACCGCTACTCCCCCGGTCCCGACCGCCTCCTGGATGACCTCCTGCTGTGGCAGTACGGCACCAAACATATCGACCTCACCGCCGAGGCGCCCGACGCCGTTCCCCACCCGCGGCGCGACAGCCTCCTGCGGCGGCTGAAGCAGATCGAGCGCTACCGCCAGACCAAGAAATAGAGTTCCATGAAGCCCGAACAGCTCCAGTCCGTCCGGGCCACTCTCCGTTCCCCGCGGCGCCTCAAGACCGAGGCCCTCGCCGGACTGGTGGTGGCCCTCGCCCTCATTCCGGAAGCCATCGCGTTCTCCGTGATCGCCGGCGTGGATCCCCGGATCGGGCTGTTCGCCTCCTTCACCATGGCGGTCACCATCTCCTTCGTTGGCGGCCGGCCTGCCATGATCTCGGCCGCAACAGGCGCTGTCGCCCTGGTGATCGCGCCCCTGATGCGCAGCCACGGGCTGGACCACCTGATTGCCGCGGTGATCCTCGCCGGGGTCTTTCAGATCCTGCTCGCCGTCCTGGGCGTCACCCGGCTCATGCGGTTCATCCCGCGCTCGGTGATGGTGGGCTTCGTGAACGCGCTTGCCATCCTCGTGTTCATGGCCCAGCTGCCGGAACTGATCGGGGTTCCCTGGCCCGTGTATCCGCTGGTCGCCGCGGGCCTGCTGATTGTCGTCGGCTTCCGCAGGATCACGACGGCGGTGCCGTCACCTTTGGTGGCCATCGTCCTCCTGACGGTCCTCACCGTGGTGGCCGGGATCGACGTGCCCGCCGTCCAGGACAAGGGCCAGCTGCCGGAAAGCCTGCCCACGCTGTTCATCCCTCAGGTGCCGCTGACGTGGGAAACCTTCCAGACCATCGCACCGTTCTCGCTGTCCATGGCGCTGGTGGGGCTGCTGGAATCCCTGATGACGGCCAAGCTTGTGGACGACATCACCGACACCCGCTCCAACAAGACCCGCGAATCCTGGGGCCAGGGCGTGGCCAACATCGTCACCGGGTTCCTGGGCGGCATGGGCGGCTGCGCGGTAATCGGGCAGACCATGATCAACGTCAAGGGCTCCGGCGCCCGGAGCCGGGTGTCCACGTTCCTCGCGGGCGCCTTCCTGCTGGTGCTGGTGGTCACCCTGGGCGACATCGTGGGTCTCATCCCCATGGCGGCGCTGGTGGCGGTGATGATCTTCGTCTCGGCCATCACTTTCGACTGGCACTCTGTTGCACCCGCAACGCTGAAGCGGATGCCCAAATCGGAAACCGCCGTCATGCTGATCACCGTGGGCACGGTGGTGGTCACGCACAATCTGGCGATCGGCGTCGGCGTCGGGGTTTTGGCGGCGATGGCGATGTTCGCCCGCCGCGTGGCCCATTTCGCCACCGTCGACCGTACGGAAGTGGAGCTCAACGGCCGGACGGTGGCCACCTACACTGTGGACGGCGAACTGTTCTTCGCCTCCTCCAACGACCTCTACACGCAGTTCAACTACGCCCGCGACGCCGAGCCGGACATCGACAGCGTGGTGATCGACCTGCACGCCTCGCACCTGTGGGATGCCTCCACCATCGCCGTGCTGGACTCCGTCACGGAGAAATACCGCAGGCACGGCCGGGAGGTGGAACTGATCGGCCTCAACTCGGCCAGCATTCAGATGCGGGAACGGCTGGCCGGCAAGCTCAACGCCGCAGAGTGAGGCTCACCACACCAATCAGGCCCCGCCCCTCTACATGACGCGGGCAAACCGGAAGTGAACGACACGGCGCCGTTACCTTAATGTGACATTGAACGATGCCTCCCGTACGGTGGAAAACGTGCCTTTTTCACCGATAGGGCACTCCCGCGCTGATTGCCTAACTCTGCCGCAGCCCGAGGAACCAACCGAAGACCCATGTCCGGCAGAGACGGGGAAACCACTTTTCGGCCCGCTTATAGCGGGTCTTGGGGTGAAGCCGCGCAGTTCCTGACCACGCTCAGGACCGCGGCCGGGTGCCTCCCATCCGAATCCGACAGCTCACCTCGCAGGCATCGGGAGAGGCTTCTTCATGTCGTTCCGCATTATTTCTGGCCGCCGTGCTGCGGCCATCCTTGCCGCCTCCGGGCTGGCCTTCACCGGCAGCGTCGCAGCCAACGCCGCGAACGTTCCGGCCCAGCCGGCGCAGGCACCGGCCGCCGCGGCCGCCAGCCAGGTCCAGGCTCCGCTGAACGCTGCCTCCAGCGTCAGGATCGAGTTTGAACGCCCCGCGGTCAAGTCGGCCCCGGCCCCCGTGGCGGCAGCACCCGTCGTCGAAAAGCCGGCAGTAAGGAAGACCGCGGCACCTGCAGCCGCCACCGTCGCTGCCGCGCCCGTTGCTACCGCGGCCCCCAAGGCTGCAGCTGCGCCGGCCGCGGCCGCACCGAAGGTCACCGTCGAGGCTGCCGCTCCGGCCCCGAAGGCACCCGTCAAGGCTGCCGCGGGCGTCAACGCAACCATGCTGGCGTCGGCCTACGCCCAGATCGGCATCACGCAGGACTGCACCGCCATGGTGGAGAAGGCCCTCGGCGCGGCCGGCATCCCTGTGGGTGACCTCGCGCCCATGCAGTTCCTGAACCATGGCGTGGTGGTCTCCACCCCGCAGCCCGGCGACATGGTGGTCCAGTCCGGCCACGTGGCAATTTACGCGGGCGCCGGCAAAGTCATCAGCGGCGGCATGAACGGCATCAACGCCACCATGGCCCACCCGCTGTCCTGGCTCACCGCCACGGGCCCCGTCACGTTTGTTCGCGCGGCCTAGCAGAACTGAAGAAACCGCCGTGTTCCGCTGCCTTGGGGGCGGCGGAACACGGCCATCCCCCAAGGTGCTCCCACCTTTCTACAAGGATGGTGGGAAACACTGGCTATGCCTGATGAAAGACCGCAGTCTCCGGCTGCGAGCCAGGATCGCCGGGTCCGGATTGTCCCCCATGCATTCCGGATCCGGTGCCTGGGGAACCGGATGAGCTCTTAGCCCCTGACCGTGCGGTTCCGCCCCTGCGATTTGGCTTCATAGAGGGCAACGTCCGCGGCCGCGATCACCTCGTCGAGATCGGCCGTTTTCGCGTTGTAGGTGGAAATGCCGTAGCTGACGGTCGGCATCCGCAGCAGCTCCGGGATGTGCAGCCCCGCCAGCCTCCTGCTGATTTCATTCGCAATGATTTCCGCGCTCTTGGGGCCCGCGCCGGGAAGCAGGAGGATGAACTCCTCGCCGCCGTAGCGCCCGGCGACGTCCGTGGACCGGACCGATGCGCCGCACGCCTCGGCGAATGCCTGCAGTGCAAGGTCGCCCGCCGCGTGGCCGAAGGTGTCGTTGACCGACTTGAAGTGATCCAGGTCGGCGAGGATCAGCGAGCCGCCGCTGTTGGCGGCCTTGCTGCGTTCCAGCTCTTCGGCCGCCGCCTCCAGGAAAGCTCCCCGGTTAAGGAGGCCCGTGAGCCCGTCCTGGGTGGCGACCGTCCGCAGCGCCCGCGTCTGCTGCTCGGTGCTCAGGCCCGCCATGCTGAAGGAAACCACCACCAGCAGCACCATGGTGACCATGGTGGTCACCGCCGACCCGAAGTAGGTAGTGAAAACGGGACCGTTTGGCCCCTGGATGAGGAACACCACCAGGCGGCAGGAGTAGAAGAAGGCCACCCCTCCGGCCGCGATGGCCATGGGGATCCTCACCCGGGAGTACCCGGGTTCAAGCCGCCACAGTTCGTGCGAAGCCAGTCCGACAAGGACGGCCATGGAGGCCAGGAAAACGGCACCCCCGGCCCACGTATTGGATCCCGGGCTGTCGACGCCGGCGGCGGCGCCGGCAATGACGGGCAGCGCCACGGACAGCCACAGGTTGTACTTCAGGTTCCGGAGGGAGCGCGCCCCGGCCCAGACACTTGCCGCGCCGGACACCAGCAGGAAGTTGCCCAGCGGATTGGCCCAGACCTGTTGCGGCGTGCCGTTGAGCAGGAACGAGGCCGAGCCGGAGAGGAACAGGAGCAGCGCGGCGCACCACCAGGCGCTGTAGGGCGAGCGGGTGCTGCGGAACGTCGAAAAGTAGAACAGCAGCGCCAGAACCAGGGCCATCGCGGCGAAGGCAACCCGCAGTGTTGCCGTGTCTAGGATCATTCCGTCCCCTTGAATGCCGATCCAGTGCAATCCAGTATCGCACCGGGAACGATCAAGGTCCCGCTGTCCCGCAGGGAAAATTTCCTGGGCACGACACATTTGTCTGACATCAGTCATGAATTGGCCGCTGCGGCGCTCCGGTGCCAGCATTATTGAATGCTTGAGGCAACAAAAGACCCCGTATCCGCTCCCTCGGCCACGGAGGCCGGCGCCGCACCACTGAATCCGGCCCTGGCCGCGGAAGCCAGGATTGCGCGCGTCGCGGTGACCGTCTTCCCCCTCCTGGTGCTCGCGGCCGGCGTTGCCGGGTTCCTGCTTCCCGGCGCCTTCAAACCGCTCGGCCCGGGGGTCCCGTACCTGCTGGGAATCATCATGTTCTGCATGGGCCTGACGCTGACGCCGCCGGACTTCACTGCCGTTGCCCGCAGGCCCTGGGCCGTGGTGCTGGGCATCGTGGCCCACTACGTGATCATGCCCGGCGCAGGCTGGGCGATCGCCACCCTTCTCCACCTGGAACCCGCCCTCGCCGTGGGACTGATCCTCGTGGGCTGCGCGCCGTCCGGCACCGCCTCCAACGTGATGGCGTTCCTGGCCAAGGGCGATGTGGCCCTCTCCGTGGCGGTCGCCAGCGTGTCCACCCTGATCGCCCCGGTGGTCACCCCCGTCCTGGTGCTGTTCCTGGCTGGTTCCTTCCTGACCATCGACGCCGGCGGCATGGTGCTGGACATCGTCAAGACCGTGCTGCTGCCGGTGATCGCCGGCCTGCTGGCCCGGCTGTTCCTCAAGAACCTCGTCGCCAAGGCCCTGCCGGCACTCCCCTGGGCCTCCGCCGTCGTTATTTCCCTCATCGTGGCGGTGGTGGTGGCGGGAAGCGCCAGCAAGATCCTGGCTGCCGGCGGCATCGTGTTCCTGGCCGTGGTGCTGCACAACGGCTTCGGTCTGGGGCTCGGCTACCTGGCCGGCAAGCTCGGCCGCCTGGACGCCAAGGCGCGCCGGGCACTCGCGTTCGAGGTCGGCATGCAGAACTCCGGCCTGGCGGCAACGCTGGCCACCGCCCACTTCACCCCGCTGGCGGCCCTGCCGTCCGCGGTGTTCTCACTCTGGCACAACATCTCCGGTGCCATCGTCGCTGCCTGGCTTGCCCGGAAGCCCCTGCCGGAGCAGCGGGAAGCCTAAGCGGGTACGGCTTCCTCGGAGCCTGCCGGGGCAAAGACGTTCGCGGGCCGCGGCAGTCCGTAGTGTTCACGCAGGGTGTGCCCCGTGTACTGCTGGCGGAACAGCCCGCGGGACCGCAGGATCGGAATGACGTGGTCCACGAAGGTGTCCAGGCCGGACGGCAACACGGGCGGCATGATGTTGAAGCCGTCTGCCGCGCCCTTCTCAAACCATTCCTGGATGGCGTCTGCCACCTGTTCGGGCGTTCCGGAGAAAGTGCGGTGCCCGCGGCCGCCGCCCAGCCTGCCGATGAGCTGGCGGACCGTGAGCCGTTCGCGCCGGGCCAGTTCCACAATCAGCGTGTACCGGCTCTTGGCGCCCTCGATCGCGTCCTCCGAAGGAAGGTCCTCGGGAAGCTGCGCGTCCAGCGGCAGGGATTCCGGTGAGACGCGAAGGACGCCGGCCAACTGCTTCCGCGCGTGCTCGGGGTGAATGAGCTCATCGAGCTGCCTCTCCAGCCGCCGCGCCTCGTGCTCGGTGGAGCCGATCACCGGGACGATGCCGGGGAGGATCTTGATGTGTTCCGGGTTGCGGCCCACGGCGGCCGTCTTCCGTTTCAGGTCGGCGTAGAAGCGCTGGGCCTCGGCGAGGGTCTGCTGCGCGGTGAACACCGCCTCGGCGTAGCGGGCGGCGAAGTCCTTGCCGTCTTCGGAGGAGCCTGCCTGCACTATGACGGGGTGGCCCTGGGGCGAACGCGGCACATCCAGGGGACCCTGGATCCGGAAGTAGCGGCCGGTGTGGTCGATGGCATGGACCCGGGAGCTGTCCGCCCAGACCCCGCCGGCCTTGTCCCCCACCGCCGCATCGTCTTCCCAGCTGTCCCAGAGCTTCCTGGCGGCGTCGAGGAACTCGGCGGCGCGTTCATAGCGGCGCCAGTGCGCGGGCTGGTCCTCCAGGGAGAAGTTCCGCGCGGCAGCCTCGCCGGCCGTCGTCACCACGTTCCAGCCGGCCCGGCCGCCACTGATGTGGTCCAGCGAGGCGAACCGGCGGGCCAGGTTGTAGGGGTCGTTGTAGGTGGTGGAGGCGGTGCCGATCAGCCCGATCCGCTTGGTCACGGCGGCGATGGCGCTAAGCAGGACCGTTGGTTCGAGCGTTCCTTGGGGACGCTGGCGCACGTCGCCGAACAGGACGGGCGAGTCGGCGAAGAAGATCGAGTCAAATGTGCCGCGTTCCGCGGTGCGGGCGAGCTGCTGGAAGTGTGCCACCTGCGTTCCGGCGAAACTGTCGGTTTCGGGAAGCCGCCAGGACGCCTCATGGTGTCCGGTGCTCATCAGGAAGGCGTTCAGGTGAAGTTGGCGGGCGCCGCCGTCGTTGGTCTTGGCTGGGGTGCGTTCAGGCATCGTCTGGTTCCTTGTGGGTCTGGTTCGTTGTGATCTGGGGGCGGGTCAGGCGGTCCGGGACCCGACAGCGGTCCGCCAGCGGGAGAAATGGCGTTCGACGGCGACCAGCAGGTAGTTGACCAGCAGGCCTAGCAGGGACACGGTCAGGATGCCCGCGTACATGTCCGGGATGAGGAAGCTCATCTGGGAATTGACGATCAGGTAGCCCAGCCCGGCCTTGGCACCGACCATTTCGGCGGCGATCAGGACGAGGATGGAGGATGTGCCGGCCATCCGGATGCCGGTGAAGATGGTGGGCACGGCGGACGGAAGGATCACCTTCTGGAACAGCTGGAAGTTGGACAGCCCCAGTGAGCGGGCGGCACGGATCAGCAGCGGGTCAACGGTCCGGACGCCGGCGATGGTGTTCAGCAGCACCGGGAAGAACGCCGCGTAGGCCACGATGCTGATCTTGGAGGTCTCCCCGATGCCCAGCAGCAGCGTGAACACCGGGAGCAGGGCCAGGGCGGCCGTGTTCCGGAAGACCTCCAGCAGCGGGTTGAGGAAACGGTCAAGGGCGCCGTACCAGGCCACGAGCAGTCCGAGGGCCACGGCCGTGACGACGGCGATGCCGAAGCCGCTGGCGGACCGGCTCAGGCTGGCGGCAAGGTGGTTCTGCAGCTGGCCGTTTGCGATGAGTGTGCCCAGTGCCTCGAGCACCACGTGCAGGGGTGGAAGGAACACCCTGGTCGATGCCGGCGCGAGGTAGGTGGGACCCAGTTCCCAGAGCAGGAGGAACAGGATGATGGCCCCGGCACCCCACACAGCCTTGCCGCCCTGCAGGGCATACAGGCGCAGCCTGGCCGCCGGTGTCCTGCCGGGTCCCGGACGTAGCGCCGGATTGCGCTCCGCCGTTGCCTCCCCGGCGGCCGCCGCGGGACCGGTCCGCGTTTCCGTTTCGGCTTCCTTGGTCAGTGTTGGCGTGCTCATCAGGCTGCCTTTCCGGTGGTGATGGTCCTGGTTTCATCCGGCGCCGTTCCGTCGGGCTGGATCTTTGCGTGCCCGGCTTCCTGGGCACGGCGTACCTCGTCGTGCAGCAGTGACCAGACCTTGTGCCGGTGTTCGACGAAGGCCGGGTTGGAGCGGACGTCCTCGTCACCGGAGCGGTCCCCGAGTTCGATGTCCACGATTTCCTTCAGCCGTCCCGGCCGGGAGCTGAGCACGGCCACGCGCTGGCCGAGGTAGACGGCCTCGTCGATGCCGTGGGTGATGAAGATGATGGTCTTGCCAGTGGTGGCCCAGATCCGCAGCAGCTCGGTCTGGAGCTGCTCTCGCGTCTGGGCGTCCAGTGCGGCGAAGGGTTCGTCCATCAGCAGGATGTCCGGCTCGTAGGCCAGGCTGCGGGCGATGGCCACGCGCTGCTTCATGCCGCCGGACAGTTCGTGGGGGTACCGGTCTTCAAATCCGCCAAGGCCCACAAGCTCGAGGTATTCGCGTGCCTTCCCGGCGCGTTCCTTGCGGGTGTAGCGCTTCCCGTCGCTGCCCACGCCTTCCAGTCCGAAGGACACGTTGGCGGCGGCCGTGCGCCAGGGGAACAGCGCATACTGCTGGAAAACGACGGCGCGGTCCCGGCCCGGTCCCGCCACTTCCCGGCCGTCCACCAGCACCTGGCCGGTGTCCGGCTTGGTGAGGCCTGCCAGGAGGTCCAGCAGCGTGGTCTTGCCGGAGCCGCTGGGACCCACCAGGGTGATGAACTCGCCTGCGGAGACGTCAAGGGAGATGCCGTCCAGGGCGGTCAGGACCGCCCCTTCCGGGTTGTCCTTGCTGGGCCGCACCGTGAACTTCTTGGTGATGTTTTGAAGGCTGATTTTCGGTATCGGCCCGGTTCCGGAGGTCATGGGGTGCTTCCCTTCAGCAGGTCGTTCAAGGCGTTTGGTGTCCACCATGAGAGCAGAGATGGACCACCGCCTGAAGGGCACGGTCACGAGGGGAAACGGGGCGTAACCTGCCGGCCCGGGCCGTGGATGGCGGCCGCCGGACGCGCGGGGACTTCAAAGTAAACAGTGCGTAATGGCGGGCGCCTTCCGGGGACATCGGATGACGCATGGCGACAGAAACGGGCTGCAAAGGCGGCTGATGTTGCGGCCTGCTACGGACCGTGACGGGCCGGAACCGCCCGCGCCTCGCCCAGATTGCGGGCACGCGGCAGGTCCGATTGTTACGCGGCCACCGGCACCCGTTGCCGGAACCGGCTGATCCCTGGAAGACGATCCCTAGAAGACGGGGATCTGCTCGGCAAACGCGCCGGCGGCGGACAGCACCTCGTTCAGCATCTGGAGCGCGCTGCCGCCGAAGAGGGCATGCCCGCTGAGGCGTTTCCAGGAGGCCTGGTTCTCTGCGGCCTGGGCCGCGTACCCCGCCATCCGGTCCATGAGCAGTTCCACCGCCTGTTCGGCGTGCACCGACTCGGAGATGACCACCTGTGCGATGCCGCGCCTGGCCAGTTCGGCGATGGCGTGGTCCTCTTCCTCGGAGCTGGGCAGGACGCCCACGATCACACCGTCGGCGCCGCCGGCCAGCATGAACTTCCGCCACGACTGGCCGAGCAGGATGACCGGCTGGTAGCCGTGCCGCGGAAGTATCGCGGCGGCGGCCGTGGCCAGCGCCCGGTCCGCCGGCCATTCCAGGTCATCAATGGCGATGGCCACCAGGTCCGTCCTGCCGCGGCGCATTCCGCGTGCCGCCTGGTTGGGCACGTAGCCAAGATGGTCCACGGCGGCCATGACGCGTTCATGCGTCGACGGGCTGATCCGGGTGGTGCCTCCGCTCCTGCCGGACAGCACGTAGGACACCGTCGTCAGTGAGACCCCGGCCCGTTCGGCAACGTCCCGGATGGTGGGGCTGGACATGCTTCTCACTGTTTCCTCCTATCGTTCCTCTCCGCCCAATTTCTGGTCTGGAGATGATCAATCACTCCGTGTGCGGATGTATTGCCTGGCCTTCGAGCTGTTCCGCGTCCCACGGCGGTTCGGCGGCCATATCCACGCCGGTTCCGGACGCCGACCTTGGGGCGACGGTCACCTCGGCGGCCGGAACCTTCGCCTGCCTGCTGATGCCCTCGCGGACGCTCTCCACGGTTTCGTCGCCGAGCAGCGGGCCCGTGTAGCTGATGCTGAGCTGCCCGCCCTGTGCCTGGGTGCTGTAGTTGCCGAGCGCGTCGGAAACGATGCCCTCCCTGTCCACCGCAGCCGACACTGCGGCGGGGTCCGCTGCGGCAACGCTGAACCGCAGGTCATGCACCAGGACAGGCAGGACGTAGAAGTTCTTCACGCCCAGTTTCCCGGTGTCCGCCTCGGTGACTGACCGCACAATGGTGCGTCCGTCGTCGGGAGTGGCCGTTGACGGAAGGGCCACGATGACCTCGGGGACCATCTGCTGCAGCACTGCAGGTTCGAGCACGTCAGGCGAGATGGCGGACAGGACGGTGCCCGTTGCCTCGGCAGCCGCGTCCAGCCGCTTGCGGATGCCGGCGACGTCGGCCTCCAGCCCGGTGTGGACGGCGATCACCACCCGGCGCCGGACCATGAGTCCGTCGTAGCTGACGGTGGGCCGCCCGTTGCCCAGGTCCTGGCCCTCCTCTGCCTGCGCGAGGACCCGGTCTGCGACGGCGGCGCTGCTTGCGGGCGGGCTGGGGGCCGGGTTTGCCGTGGGGCTGGCCTGGACACCGCCGGTGCAGCCGGCCAGGGAGAAGGCCAGCAGCACCGCCGGTGCGATCAGGAGCGTCCGGTTCATGTCAGGTTCCCGCCCGGTAGGCCGGCTTGTACTTCGACGCATAGTACCCCTCGGGCCGGGTTTCCAGCACTGGCTTGTCGGCGTTGATGGGGTCGTTGTTCCGCAGGTCGCCCACGGAGAACTGGACCATCATGTCGTGGTCCTCGTGCACGAGGTTGTGGCAGTGCACCATGTACCGCCCGCCGACGTGCTTGCCGGTGTCGAACTGCATGAGGACCGTGACCGACTCGTTCTCGCCCGCGTAGAAGACGTCCTTCGGCCCGCCTTCCCAGGCGAAGGGCTTGCCGCCGTTGGTATTGCGGCCGATGATCTTGCCGTCGATGAGGTGGATGTGGACCGGATGGAACCACCCGCCGGACTCATTGACGATGGTCCACTGCTCCACCTGGTTGCGCTGCGGGTTGGCGAAGCAGCGGGTGAAGTTGGACTTCTCCACGGTGTCCCAGGTTTCACCGTTGATGGTCCATTCGCCGCCCTGCCGCTGGACCCGGAGGATCCTCTTGGCGACGGCCATGTCCGGGGTCAGCGCCATGGTGTCCAGCCCGCCGATGGCCCTGGTGGGATGCGGGCCGGGGTCCAGCGTGGTGGGGATCGAGCTGATCGTGCGGGATCCGGGCTGGGCGGGGGAATCGGCCACCACCTCGAACTTCATGACCTTGCCGGTGTTGGCGAAGTTCACGTTGTTCTTGTTGCTCAGGTTCCGCAGCTCCACGGACTGCCCCGGCTTGTACTTCCGGAAGTCGATCAGCACCTCGTAGCGTTCAGCTGTGCCCTGCCGCCAGGAGGACACCGCCTGCACCTTCGGGGTCATCCCGGCGTCGGTGCCCACCACATGGAACGGATCGCCGTTGGACAGGGCGAACCGGTAGGAGCGGGTGATCGAGCCGACCAGGAACCGGAACCGGTAGATGCGCGGCTTGACCTTCATGGTGGGCCACGGCACTCCGTTGACCATGATGATGTCGCCCCACAGCCCCGCGTGGCCGTTGTCGTTGTAGCCGAGGGATCCGTCGGCGTTCAGCATCACGTCCGAGACCAGGATGGGAACGTCGAACTCGCCCTGCGGCAGTTGCGCCCGCTCACCCGCGTTGGTGATGGAGTAGATGGAGGCGAGCCCCGAGTAGACGCCCTGCGCCGTCAGCATGTGGTTGTGGTCGTGATACCAGAGCGTCCGCGCCGCTTGCCAGTTTGGATAGTGGTAGTTCTTTACCCTGCCGGGCGCGGTGCGGTCGTTGGCGTAGCCGTCGTACTGGGGCAGCGACGCCGAGCCGTGCAGGTGGGTGACTGTGTTGAAGGTGTTCGGGTACAGCAGGCCGGTCGCAGGAAGGCGGTTACTGATCCTCAGCTCGGTCCGGGTTCCCTGCTGCACGCGGACGGTGGGGCCCGGGAAAATGCCGTTGTATCCCGCCAGGGTGGTGCTGAGCCCCCGCGCGATCTGGGCCTTGCCCAGCTTTTGGTTCAGGGCATATTTCGCGAACGGCGTGCCGTCGCGGTCCCGGCCGGTCGCATAGGGAAGCAGTTCCGGCGGACGCCGGAAGACGGTGGTGAACGGAACCGGCATGTTCGCCGGGGCAAGCGTGCTTGGTGTCGCAATCGCTGTCTCGGCGTCATCCGCACCGCGCCGCCCCTGGACACCGGCGAGCGCCGGCCCCGCGTTTGATGCTGTGACGGCGACTGCGCCGCCTAACAGGCTTAGTTTCAACACGTCCCTCCGTGTTGTTGCCATGACGTCCTCCCAGCTGGTTGTGATGGCTTCGGCGCCGGCGTTGGCGCCGGCCAAAAAGTGGAAACACAGCCATGGTGCGCCGCGCGACTCCAGAAAACCTTGGGAAGCGGCGCCTGCGGGAAACTGTCCCACCTGAATAGGTGGGACAGGCCATCCGCCGCCACCCACGGGGTGGGCCCCCTAGCAATGGCCGCCGCATATGCGGGCGATCCTGCAGGCTCCCGGTTATTCACAACGGTCCGGAGGCAGACTCTAGCGAGGAGCAAAGGAGCGTGGTCCCATGCAGGAGGAAGGCCTTCGGCGCCAGATCATGGGCGTGATCAGCCACGTCCTCGCTGACGAGGCCACCGATACGGACGTCAGGATGGCGCTGCTGCGGCACCTGGGCGAGAACCCCGGAAGCCCGGAACAGGCACTGCTGGCGCACCTGCGCGACTGCCAAGGCGACGGGCCCGGCACGGATTCGGGAGCCGCCGGGATGGTCCCCCCATAAGCGTGAACGGGGACGCGTTCCGGTCCCTGGCTAGCGCTTGCCCTTCTTCCGCGAGCCCTTGCCGCGGCCCTTGTCCGGGTTGGGCGCGTACCGCTGTGCAACTTTCGGCTTCTTGCCGCCGGCTCCTGCTCCGCTGCCGCGGCGGTCCGGCTTGGGCTCCCTCTTCGGTTTTTCCTGCCGGGCCGACGGCTGCCGTGAACTTTGCGCGGTGCGGCCCCGGACGATGCCGATGAACTCCTCAATGACCTCGTCCGTGGCGTCGCTGGGCCAGGCGAGTGCGATCTGCGTTCCCGGAGCCCCGGTGAGGCGGCGGGCCACGGTGTCCTTGACGTTGAAGTGCCGCGCCACTGACATGGGAAGGATCAGCAGGCCCGCGCCGGACGCGACCACCTGCAGGGCCATTTCCGGCCCGCCAAGCTCATCGGCGTCGAGGAAGGTTTCCTCGGCCAGGTCCTCCAGTGCCACGTCCTCGAACACGGTGACCTCGTGGCCCTTGGGCGCCACCACCACGGCCTGCTCCTCGTACAGCGGGATGACGTTCAGGCCTTCGCGGTCCACCGGCAGGCGGACAAAGCTAAGGTCCGCCGAACCGTCGCGCAGCACCGAAAGCTGCGCGCCGCCGTCGGACATGAACGACCGCAGTGGAACGTGCGGCATCCGTTCCTCCCAGCGCCGGATCCACTTCCCCGGCGTCACGCCGGCAACGTAGGCAAAGCGGAGCTCGCGCGGCGGGGACTCCGGCGCGGCCGGATCCAGGGTGGGGTCATCTTCAGCGGGCACACCTTCACAGTACTGCCACCGGCACGCACAGCGCGGCGCGGCCAGGGACAGCCTTGGTCGGGGGACACGGCGCAGCCGGATACCCTTAATGCATGACCTCTGCTAACTCCCAGTCCATGAAGCCGGCCACCGTTGCCAAGAAACTTGGCATCTACCTGCCTGCGACGCCCCAGGAGTTCCAGGATTCAACCATCACCCGCGCCGATTTCGCCGAGCTGCAGTCCAACCCGCCGGAGTGGCTGGCCGAACTGCGTCGCAACGGCCCGCACCCCCGCCCGGTGGTGGCGCAGAAGCTCAACATCTCCATCAGCGGTCTGGCCCGCGGCGGCGTGGAAGAGGCGCTGACGACGGCGGAAATTTCCGCGCTGCTGCAGGCTCCCCCTGCGTGGCTGGTCGCCGAGCGGGCCACGCACGCCGCCGTCCGCGCCGAAGCGCAGCGGGTGAAGGACGAGACTGCCAAGAAGGCAGCGAAGAAGGCCCGCCAGAGCTGAGGCCGGCCCTATTTCCGGCCTTTCCCTTGGGGAAACCCGGAATCCTGATCCCCCCGCGCTGGGGGAAGTGGGGGTTTCCACCCCTCCGCGGGGTGCACGTCCCCCTGATGACTGAACGCTGAAAATGCCAGCCCTGACAAGGGCAAACCGCCCTCTTCCCCTTTATGGACCCCTCCGTGTGGGGGGCCCAAAAATGCGGTCGAACCGGAGCGGCGGGGCGTTTTTCCAAGCCGAAACACCCAGCGTTTCCCCAAGGGGACTTATTGATTCTGTGATTGTGCGTGAGGGTCGCGCACCTCGGATCGATGAGGTCATCATGAAATCAGCACAAAGCGAGCCGGGAGCGCACACTTCTCGCCTTCCCGGAGCCCGCAGGGCCGGCGTCTTTGCCACCGTCTCCGCGGTTATCTGCTCAACGTCCATGTTCGCCATTCCCGCCGCCAGCGCCGCGGTACCTACTTTCCCGGACAACATTGTTGTCTTCCCCAACCGCGACTTCGTCACGATCGAGGGGTACCAGAACCACATCGGAGAGACCGGCACCGTAGAGGTGAGCCGCGCCGGCAAGGTGGTCGGCTCAGCCCAGGGTGTGGTGGCGGCCGGCGATGTCGCCTTCGAAGTCAACCATCCCGGCGGCTACTGCTGGGGCGCTGGAACCGGCCTGAACATCACGCCGGACATCCTCCCCGGCGACGTCGTCTCGATCAAGTTCGGCGCCACTGACGGCGGATCGACCACCGTCCAGGACGCCTACGTGACCGGCGATTCCGTGCTCAGCGGCACCACACTCACCGTCAAGGGGCACATCGGTGCAGGGGTCAACCCCGCCCAGCTGGAACAGCGCATCATTGAACCGGCGCTCCGGGACACCACGGTGGCCCGGCGCGACATCCGTGCCATCCCCGGCCCTTCGACTCCCGCACCCAAGGGCGGCTACTCCTCCGGCCTGGTGGTCACCGGCGATACCTTCACCGCAACCTACACCTTCGACGACGCCGCCACCGCTCAAATCGCAGCCGACGCGGGCCTCGGCGAGCGCGCCATGGCCTGGGAGTTTGAGGACGCTGACGCCAACCGCCAGGGCCTGACCATCGCGGAGTACGGCGAACCCGGCGGTCCCGGCATGGGCGGCTGCCCCAACGGTCCCCTGCAGTCCGGGCCACCCGCGCCGTCCGGCATCACTGCCGCCAAGGTATCCGGCGGAATCAAGCTGAACTGGACCCCGGCCGAAGCCATCCCCGGAACCCCCGCCATCACCGGCTACCGCGCCGTCGCAGTCGGCAAGACCGTAACCAACGGTGAGCAGGTGGAGATCGGCAAGCGCATCTCGGGCCAGGCCGCCGCCAGCACCACCATCACCGGGCTTTCCGCCGCCGAGGACTACGACGTCTACGTGGTCGGCGTCAGCAGCGTCGGGGAGACCTACCCGGCGGCACACGCCATCCCTGTCACGGACAGCACGGCTCCGACGGTATCCGCCACACCCAACGGCGGCACCTCGCCGGTGGCCCAGCGGGTGACGCTCACGGCCAACGAAACCGGCAGCGACATCTACTACACCGTTGACGGTTCCGAACCGGTCCTCTCCGGCGGAGTACTCGGCGCCACCGCGATCCGCTACACCGGACCGATGGACCTCCCGGCCACCACCACCCTGAAGTTTGCCGCCTTCGACCCCTCAGGCAACGTTTCCACCGTCAACCAGGCGGTGTTTACGGTCACCAACGATCCGGTACCGTCGGCTCCGGCCTTCACAGGGGCACCGGTTGTTGGCCAGGGCACCGCAAGCCTCGCCTGGACCGCCCCGAACCCCGGCGCCGCAGGCCTTACCATCACCGGCTACACGATCCAGGCCTACACCGCCGACGGCACCGCGTTCGGCGCACCCAAGACGGCCCCGGGCACCGCCACGTCCCTGGTCTACGACGGACTCGCCGGCGACACCGCCTACCAGTTCACCATCAAGGCCAGCAACGTCAACGGCACCGGGCCCGAATCCGCCAAGACCGCGTCCGTCACTGCCCAGGGCACCGTGGTGGCCATCGCCGGACCGGACCAGAACGTTGTCCGCCGCACCACGGCCACTACTGTCACCCTGGACGGCACCGGCTCCACCACCGCCGGAGCCACCTACAAGTGGGAGCAGGTCCTGGCCTCCCCCACCGATCCGGACAAGGTCACGCTGGCCGGGGCCACCACGCTCAAGCCGACGTTCAGCCTTCCGGTCTTCCAGTCGCCGATGACCAACAACCCGCTCACGTTCCGGCTGACGGTCACGGTTGGCACGACGGTCCGGACGGATGAAGTCAAGGTAGTCCCCACTACTGACCGGGTGACCATCGGCGTCGCACAGTGGAGGACCGGCGACCTTCGGATCGACGGCACCAGCTCCGTGGTTGGCGGCACCATCACCCTCCGCGTCGGCGGGCCGACCGGCCGGGTCCTGGGCCAGGCAGCTGTCACCGCAGCGGTGGCACCGGCAACGGGCGGCGTCTACAGCCTGCGGCTCCGCAACGCGGCCGCCGGCACCACCAACCCGGGCACCGTGTGGGTTGAGTCGACGCTCGGCGGCACCGCGGGCCCCAAGGCCGTAGCCAACAAGTAAGACCAGCATTAACCACCGGGTCCGGTGGC